>JBOHCW010000319.1:0-11030 GCA_050725375.1 Actinocrinis sp.
GTAGATGGCCGCGTTCTCCCCCATCCACGATGCCGGGTCCCGCCGCGCCTGCTTCGGCGCGGTGATTCCGGCGATACGCGCCACACGCGCAATCTGCGCCCTGTCCAGCTCTTTTACCGTATCAGTACCCATACGAATAAGTGTACGGATTAGGTATGACAGTGGTGGACTTGCCCGCGCCGTTCGGCCCGAGGAACGCGACCAGCTCGCCCGGCGAGATGCGGAAGCTGACCGAGTCCACCGCCGTCTTCGCCACACGCTGCGGGTTGACCAGGGATCTGACGGCGGCCAGCCGCCCGGCCCGCCGCGCCGTGGTGTGGAAGACCTTCGTGAGGTTCTCGGCCACGATCACGCCCGCCCGCCCCGGGTTGCGGGCCGGGCTTCCGGCAGGGTCGGATCTAATTCTCATGGTCCCTCCCTATTGATTGGATCCAGCTTGGCGCGGCGCGGCGCGGATCGCATGGAATTTCACGATGTGGACACCGCACGCCCCACGTGCGCTCCTGTCGGAGATGTGCGGTCATGTGGTGAAACGACGTCTCGAATTAACATCGCCCGCATTGTCGGGACCCGGCGGCAGCGCTAGCGTGACCTTCATGTCACGGGCAGTGTCGATGCTCTTACTCAACGCGTTGTTGGACGACTACTCGCTGGTCCGCAGGTTGGCCGCGGGTAACGGGCCAGGCCGCGAGCGGGGGCGTGCCGTGGCCGGGGCCGCGCGGGTCACAGCCGGAAGCGGCGGATGCGCGCCGTCACCCGTCGTCGGCCGCCGGGTGATCGCGGCGGACCGCTGGAACGCGGCGCTCGGCGGCGCGGTCGCGCAGCCCGATCTTCCGGTGCTGATTCACGGCGCGGCCGCGAAGGCGTTGGCCGCCTACCGCTCGGCCAGTGCCAGTGCGAGCACCAGCGCGGGCGCGGGCGCGGGCCCGACCGTGAACACGACCCGGCGCGCGTCAGCCGACCCGAGCGCCGGCCCGAGCGGAACCGGGCCGACGACGGTCGGCATCGACATCGCGGAGGACCGCGCGCGGCACTGCGTGGAGTCGGTGCACAAAAGCCTGGTCCATCTGACTGATGTGCCCAGGAGCGTCCAAGTCGCCGTCGGCCTGCCCCTCGAACCGGGTTGGCGCGACGCCCTGAGCCTGATCATGGCCCGCGGCCGGTCCGTCCGCTTCGCGATCTGCGGCGTGGACGCCCCCGACGCGCCGGCCCTCGTCGACGCACTCAGGACGGCCGTCGCGGAGAGGTGCGCCTTCTCCTGGTCCTGCGGCGACTGGCAGCCGGTCACCGACCCGTGGTCCGGCCCCCGCCCCGGCATTCTCAACGTACTGTTGGCCACCGCCGAGGCCACCAGGGGAGCCGGCGCCAAGACCGTCGCCGACCAGCTCTCGCGCACCGACCACGTCGACATCGTCGACGCCGTATGCGACCTCGACGACGCCACCGCGGCCCAGATCAGGACCCTGCTGGACGGCTTCGCCGTCCCGCGCGTGCCCCCGGTGGTGGACGCCCTCTGCGCACTGGACCTGCTCCCGAAGGCGGGATAGCGACCAAGGCCCCTGACATCGGCCGGCGCGCCACCCCGCCGTCCCTGTCTAAGCGCGGATGCTCAGGGTTCTGCTCAGCTTTTCGTGCAGGCCCTGGCGGTAGGGGCGGCCCCACAGGACACCGCCGAGCGTCAGCACGTCGATGACCGGCAGGATCGCCAGGAGCCAGAACAGCAGGGCGCGCAGGAACGCCGCGCCGGAGGGAACCCCGTCCGCCGTGCCCACCGTGACGACCTGGACGCCGACGACGCGGCGGCCGGTCGTCTGGCCGGTGCGGGGCAGCCTCGCCACGTCGAAGATGATCGCGGTGAGAATCACGACGGCGACGGCGGCGACCCACAGGGCGATGCCGGTGGCGTCGAGGCCGAGCGTGCGGTAGGTCGTCTTGGTCTGGAGGCGCAGCTGCTCGACGTACGCGTGGTCGTGGCGGTGCGCTATCAGGATCAGCGTGATGGTTATCGGGGCGGACAGGACCGCGGCGATACAGAGGTCGATGATGCGGGCGAGGATGCGGGAGCCGGCCGAGGCCAGTTCGACGACCCGCACCTCCGGCTCCGCCTCGGCGCCGTCCGACTCGTTGGTGCGGTACAGGCCGGGAATCGCGTCGAACGGCGAAGCGGCGCCGGACATGCTGTACGGGCTGCGCGAGCCGAACGCCGACGGGACGACCATCGTCGCCACCGAGGTCTGCTCCCGTACGACCTCAGCCTCCTGCTGCGTCTCATCGGCGTAGTCCGGTGGGGTCTGCGTGAACTGAGACTGAGCGTGCGACAGGGCCGGCTCGGCGAGCTGGGCGGCGACGGACTGCTGCATCGCCGCGATCTGGCCGGTGTTCACCGCCGGCTCGGGATTCCACTCGCCCTGCGCGGAGATCTGCGGCTGGACCTGTTGCCGCGCCCGCGCCTGCTCGACCTGTTGCTGCCCCTGGAACTGCGGCTCGGCCTGCGCCTGCTGCGGCAGATCGGGCGCCGGACGGCTGGTGCCCGCGACCCACTGCGTCCCGTCCCAGTAGCGGATGTACCCCGGTATCGACGGGTCGGCGTAATACCCCGCCTCTGGTCCCGTAGTCATGACTGCGCCCCGACTCCCCATAGTGACCGCGTCACCAACTCGCTCACCGCAACTCGCTCTACGGGAGATTAGCGGATTCACGCTCTGTATCCGAGAGCGCTGGGTACTTTAAGCACTTCAAGCGTTCCCTAGGGCGTACGAACGGGTCACGTGCGCGCGATGCCAAAGGTACGCTCACCAACGATGAGCGCATCCATACCCGAGTCCGGCGCACAAGACGCGCACGATCCGGCGCCAGTTGGCGGGCCGGAGGTCGTGTCGGCGTCGATGTCGCCTTCGGTGCTGCTGACGCGCCGGTGGTCGCGCTCGCTCGTCGCCGGGACGTTCGTCGCGGTGCTCGCGGTGCTGGCCACGCATCTGGCGGCGACGTTCCTCTACAACGCGCCGACCAACCCGGTCAGCGCGCGGTACACCAAGCAGATCCACTGGTGGATGGACCCGCTGTTCACCCAGAACTGGCGGCTGTTCGCGCCCAACCCGATCTCGGAGAACGTCCGGATCGAGGCGCGCGCGAGCCTGCGGCCGGACGGGCGCGCAAGCGGCTGGATCGACCTGACGGCGCAGGACGAGGCAGCCGTGCTGGACGACCCGGTGCCCGGCCACATCGCCGAGAACGGGCTGCGCACCGCCTGGTTCCAGTGGGCCGCCACCCACGACGACTCCGGCGGGCCGACCGGTGGCGACGCGGACCTCTATCAGTCGTATCTGATGAATCTGGTGCTCGACAGGCTGCACGGCACGCTCGGCGCCGCCGCGCCGGTCGGCTCGCTGCAGATCCGCGCCGTCACGACCCTGATCCCCGGCCCCGGCCGCACCGCGCAGCAGACCGCGCCGCAGACCCGCACGCTCGACTGGTGGACGCTCTGATGGCCACCGCGACGGCCAAGGGGAGAGCGAACCGGGACGTCCTCGGCGTCCGGGTGGCGCGCGACTGGCTGGCGGAGCGGTACATCACCGTGACCACGCGGCCGATCGCGGCGCGCGGGCTGGCCGTGCTGCGGGCCGGCTACGGCGCGCTGTGGGTGCTGTTCCTGCTGCGCGAGTGGGTCGAGCGCGACGCGGTCTGGGGGCCGGGGTCGGCGTGGAGCCCGGCGCTGGACCGGCTGTACGCGGACCGCGCGCCGTGGCCCGGCCTGGTACGGGCCTGGTTCACGCTGGTGGCCGGGCTGACGAGTACCGAATTCGACCTCTTCTACCTCGCCGCGATCGTGATCGGCGTCGCCTTCGCCCTCGGCTGGCACACGCGGATCGCGTCGATCCTGTTCGCCTTCGTCGTGGTGGCGCTGGAGAACCGCGCGCCGATGGTGACGGACGGCGGCGACAACGTCCTCACCCTGATGTCGGTCTATCTCGCGTTCACGTCCTGTGGACGGCACTTCTCGTTGGACGCCAGGCGCGGACTGCGGCGACAGCTGCGGCCTCGCCACGTCGCCGGCGGCGAGGCGGGCGTCGATGCCGGCGCTGACGAGGCTGACCGGACTGACGACGCGGACCGGCCGCGTGACGTGCCCGGCCGGCGCGCCGAGCTGGCCGAGGCGTGGCGGCGGATGCTGGTCATCGCGCACAACGGCGCCGTGGTCGCGGTCGCCGCGCAGATCTGCGTCATCTACGGCACCGCCGGGTTCCTCAAGGTGCAGGGCTCGATGTGGCAGGACGGCAGCGCGCTCGGCTACGTGCTGCAACTCGACTGGTTCCACCCCTGGCCCGGGCTGTCGGCGTGGTTCGCCGGGCACACGTTCCTGATCGCCATCGCCGGATACGTCACCGTCTTCGTGCAGGCCGGGTTCCCGTTCATCGTCTTCTCGCCGCGGCTGAAATACCCGGCGCTGGCCGTACTGGTCGGCATGCACGCGTCGATCGCGGTGCTGCTCGGCCTGCCGTTCTTCTCGGCGATCATGCTGGTCGGCGACGCGGTCTTCCTGCCCGACCGCTTCTGGCGGGCCGCCGGCCGGTGGATGCGCGGGCCCGCTTACCCTCGAAGTATGAGTGGTGCGACGATGAGCGGCCCGGCCGGCACGATCAGGCCGACGCTCGTGTTCGACGGGGACTGCGGGTTCTGCACCGCCTCGGTGCGCTGGATCGAGCGTTGGTGCCGGCCGGACGTGCGCTTCGTCCCCTGGCAGCGGCTCGACCTGGCGGCGCACGGGCTGACGCTGGATCAGGTCACCCGGGAGATCCAGTGGCTGCCGACGACGAGGACGGACACGCCGGTCCGCTCGGGCGCGAGCGCGGCCGCGCGGTTGCTGATGCGTTCGCGGTGGCCGTGGCGCCCGATCGGCGTGCTCATGCTGGTGCCGCCGATCTCCTGGCTCGCCGCCGGCGTCTATCGGATCGTCGCGAACTACCGGTACCGGCTGCCCGGCGGCACCCCGGCCTGCGCGGTGCCTCCCGCGCGTACTCCTTCGCTCGACGCACCGGACGCACCCGAGGCGCCCGACGCACCCGAGGCGCCCGACGCGCCCGAGGCGCCCGGCGTGTCCGGCACGCCCGCGCCGTCAGCGCAGCGCCTTGGCGACCTCGGCGGCGGCCCGGACGATCCGGGGGCCGGTGCGGGACGGGTCGAGCTCGCCGAACGAGATCACGCCGACTGACGCCTCGATCCCCGCCACGTCCACCAGCGGCGCCGCGATGCCGAACGCGCCGACCTGCAGTTCGCCCTGCGTGACGATGTACGTCGTGATCCCGTTGTCGCGATAGGCCACGATCGCGCGGCCCGCCGCGCCCCGGTCCAGCGAGTGCCGCGAACCGACCCGGTAGGCCACGTGGTAGTCGGTCCAGGTCGGCTCGACCACGGCGACCGCCAGCGCCTCGGTGCCGTCCACGACGGTCAGGTGCGCGGTCGCGCCCACCTCCTCGGCCAGGCGGCGCAACGGGATCGCCGCCGCGTCACGCAGCAGCGGCTGCACCTGCCGGGCCAGCGCCAGCACGCCGATGCCCAGCCGCGCCCGCCCGGCCGCGTCCCGGCGGGCCAGGCCGTGCAGCTCCAGAGTCGCCAGCAGCCGGTAGACGATGGTGCGGTTGACCCCGAGCCGGTCGGCCAGTTCGGTGACGGTCAGCCCGGCCGCCGCGTCGGCCAGCTCTTCGAGCGCCCGCAGGCCCCGGTCCAGGGTCTGCGAGGTCTCCGGGTGGTGCGTGGTGGTCGTCGTCACACCGTGAGTCTAAAACGCGCTCATGACGCGCGGCTGGCAGCCCACTTGCGCACCGTGTCGATCCGGGCGCGAAGTTCGGCCGCCGAGGCCTGCGCGGTGGGCGGTCCGCCGCAGCTGCGCCGCAGGTCCGCGTGGATGACGCCGTGCGGCTGGCCGGTCTGGTGATGCCAGGCGCCGACCAGGTTGTTCAGCTCTCTGCGCAGTTCAAGCAGCTGCTGGTGGCTGACCACCGGCCGCTGCTCGGCCGGGAGCGGCTCCGGGCCGCCGCGCGTCGAGCGCTGCCGGGAGATCTGCCGCGCCTGGCGCCGCTGCAGCAGCACCTTCACCTGGTCGGGCTCCAGCAGGCCCGGAATCCCCAGGAAGTCCGCCTCCTCGGCGCTGCCGGCCTGCGCCGCGACGCCGAACTCGCCGCCGTCGAACAGCACCCGGTCGAAGTTGGCCTCGGACTCCAGGGCCTTGAAGGTGAACTCCTCAAGCGGCGCCTCGTCCTTGGTCGCGTTCGCGTCGGCGAGCAGGTCCTCCTCCTCGCTCCACAGGTCGTCCTCGCCGCGCTTCTTGCGGTCCAGGATGTGGTCGCGTTCGAGTTCGAGCTCGTTGGCGAACTGGACCAGCGAGGGGATGGAGGGCAGGAACACCGAGGCGGTCTCGCCGCGCCGGCGCGCCCGCACGAACCGGCCGACCGCCTGCGCGAAGAACAGCGGCGTCGAGATCGAGGTGGCGTACACGCCGACGGCCAGCCGCGGCACGTCCACGCCCTCGGACACCATCCGCACCGCGACCATCCACTTGTCCTCGGACTCGCCGAACGTCGCGATCCGGCCGGACGCCTTCGGATCATCGGACAGTACGACCGTCGCGGACTTTCCGGTGATCTCGCGCAGCATCTTCGCGTACGCGCGCGCGGTGTTGTGATCGGTCGCGATGACCAGGCCGGCCGCGTCCGGCACCGCCCGGCGCACCTCGTCGAGCCGCCGGTCCGCCGCGCGCAGCACCGCGGGCATCCAGTTGCCCTCCGGGTCCAGCGCGGTGCGCCAGGCCTGCGCCACGGCGTCCTGCGTCATCGGCTCGCCGAGGCTCGCGGCCACTTCGTCGCCGGCCTTGGTACGCCAACGCATCTGCCCCGCATAGGACAGGAAGATGACCGGACGCACGACGCCGTCAGCCAGCGCGCCGCCGTAGCCATACGTGTAGTCGGCCACGGAACGGCGTACGCCCTCGGCGTCCGGCGCGTACGTCACGAACGGGATCGGCGCGGTGTCCGAGCGGAAGGGCGTCCCGGTCAGCGCGAGCCGGCGTGCCGCTGGTTCGAAGGCCTCGGCGACCGCCTCGCCCCAGGACAGCGCGTCGCCGGCGTGGTGGATCTCGTCCAGGATCACCAGGGTCCTGCGGCCCTCCACGCGCCGCCGGTGCAGCATCGGGTGCGCGGCCACACCCGCGTAGGTGACGGCGATGCCGGTGTAGTCGCGCGAGGTGCCGCCGCTCGCACCCGAGTAGGTCGGGTCGATCCCTATCCCGACCTTCTTGGCCGCCTCGGACCACTGGTGCTTCAGGTGCTCCGTCGGCGCCACGACCGTGACCTGTTGGATGAGGTGACGGTCCAACAGCTCCGTGGCGATGCGCAGCGCGAAGGTGGTCTTGCCCGCGCCGGGGGTCGCCACCGCGAGGAAGTCGCGCGGCTCGCGCCGGGTGTACTCCTCCAGCGCGGCCTGCTGCCAGGCGCGCAGCCGTCCGGCGGTGCCCCACGGGGCTCGGTCGGGATAGGCCGGGGACAGGTGGGACGCGGCGGACGTGCTCAGTGTTCTGCCCCCTGATCGGACGGTGCACCCTGACGGGCCGGACCCGCCGAGCGCGGCGGGCGTGGTGTCTTCTCCGTAGCGCTCTACCGTACCCGGGCCCGGGGCGCGATCAGCCAGGCGACCGCGCCGATGGCGATGAACAGGCCGTACATCAGCGCGAACACCGAACCGTCCCGGCCCGCCGAGCCGTGCAACGCATGGTAGACGGCCCCGGCGACAGTGACCGCGAGCGTGCTGGTCAGCCCGTCCGAGACCTGCAGCGCGGCGGAGTTCGCGCCCTGGTCCCGCGGCGCCGACAGCTCCAATGTCAGCACGCTGATGTTCGAGAAGGCCAGGCCCATGCCGAGCCCGGCCAGGAACATCGCCGCGGCCGCGGTCCACTCGGGCGAGCGCGGGCTGATCGCGGCGATCACGAGGAACAGCGACAGCGTCGTGATGCCGACGCCGATCCGCACCAGCTCGGCACGCGAGTAGCGCGCACGCACCCGCGGACGGTTGATCAGCCACGCGCCGATCGCCCAGCTGACCGCCGCGCCGGTCAGCGAGAGCCCGGCGGCGGTCACGCTCATCCCGCGCTGCTGCACCAGCATCAGCGGGATGAACGACTCCGTGCCGAAGTACGTGCCGGCCATCAGGCCGCGCAGCGCGACCACGGTCGGCAGCCCGCGCGCGGCCCGGAAGATCCCGGGCGGCAGCAGCCTCGGCACGCTCGGCACCAGCAACACGAGCGAGAGCGGGACCAGCAGCGCGCCGACCCAGTTCAACTGCTGGCTGCCGAACTGGAAGACGCCGGCGCCGAGCGCGGCCAACGCCGCGCAGATCCGCACCGTCCGCAGCCGCGCCGCGCCCTGCGGCGTCTGCGGGCTCGGCTCGACCGTCGGCAGGACGCTCAGCGGCCGCAGCAGGAAGCCGAGCGGGAACGCGATCAGCACCGCCGCGCCGAGGAACACCCAGCGCCAGGAGACCTGTTCGGTGAGCACGCCCGCGACGAACGGCCCGACGATCGAGGGCAGCACCCAGACGCTGGCCACCACCGAGAACACCCTGCCGTGCATGCGCTCCGGATACGCGCGCCCGACCAGCACGTACAGCGAGACGATCACCATCCCGCCGCCGAGCCCCTGCACCGCGCGGCCGAGGACGAACTGCGCCATGCCCGTGGCCGTGCCGGCGGCGACCAGTCCGATCCCGAACAGGCCGATGCCGCCGAGGAACGGCAGCCGGGGACCGTGCGCGTCGGCCCGCTGGCCGGACAGCACCATGCCGAGCAGGCTGAGCGTCAGGTACGCGCTGAACGCGAGCGAGTAGTACGGCAGGCCGTGCAGTTCGGCGACGGCCACCGGCATCGCGGTGCTCACCGCCATCGCCTCGAAGGCGGTCAGCAGCACCGAGGAGACGATGCCGACCGTGACGGCGAAGTACCTCGCCGAGAAGAGCCCCTCGACGGCGGCGGCAACCGGCGCGGGGACCTGCACGAGGACCTGCGCCGGGTCCGGCAGTTCGGGTTCGCGGTCTACGTCCTGACTGTCCACGAAACCGCTCACCGCCCAAGTCTACGTCATGGGCGCAAGTGCCTCGTGATCGTTACCTGATGGCTCATCACGCCCTGACCTGCACGTTCACCAGCCTCGGGCGTCGTGTCACCGGTCGCGGCCGGACTCCCACGGTCTGATCGGCAGCGCGGTCCGATGCGCCCCGAGCGCGTCACGCGCCGCGCAGGCCAGCGCCGCCGCGGCCGCCGCGTGCGCGATCCGGCCGACCGGCTGGTAGCCCAGCGGCAGCGGCGCCGAGAAGCCGCGCTTGCGCAGCGCGGTCGAGTCCAGATCGCCGATCGACGACTGCACGAGCGGCAGCACGTCCACCTCCGGCAGGTCCAGCGCGGTCGGCAACTGCGCACACGCCAGCGCCCCGGCCGCGCCGCGCGCCGTGGGCGCCTCGTCCGCGAACACCGCGGACGTCGCCGCGACCACCCCGGCCGCGATGGCCGCCTCGATCCGGCCGGGCACCAGCGCGCGGCCCGCGTCGTGCGCGGCGGTCACCCGCACCGGGCGGATCAGCCCGAGTTCGGTGTCCGCGTCGACCACGGCGCGGTGCACGGCGAACGCCAGGTGCGCCTGACCGGGTTCGGGCACGAACACGCCCGGCTCGGCCGGACCCGAGCCGCGCACCCGGAACTCGCCGTCCGCGAGATACACCGCCGCGCCGCGCAGCGCCGAGCGGTACACGTCGTCCAGCGGCCGGGACAACACACCGTCATAGCTGACGACGCGGTCGCCGCGTACCTCAAGCAGCTCCGGCGAGATCGCGAACTCCGCGCCGACCGCCTCAAGCGCCTGCGCCCGCACGCCGCGTGCCGCCCTCTGCACCGCCATGCCGTGCAGCCACGCCGCACGCCCGGACGCCAGCGGCGTCGCCGGCAGCGCGCCCGGCGCCGTCGGGCGGCGCACCAGCACCCGCTGCACGCCCAGCACCTCGCGCACGATCTTGCGCAGCAGCGCGTGCTGGCCGCCGCCGGTGTCGACCATCGCCGTGCTCACGTGCGCGATCGGCCCGTGCACGTCCGAGGTCAGCGCGACCTGAGCCGTCGCCAGCTCCTCGGTCAGGCCCGGAGGCACCAGGTCCACCATCGCCAGCGCGACGCCGACGCCGCGCCGCAGCCGGGTCATCTCGCCGGTCCGCCCGACCGTGCCGGGGAACTCGCGCACGTCCGGGCCGGGCGGGAACGGCGGCACCGGCGCGTCCAGCACGGCGGTGACCAGTTCCGGCAGCGTGTCGGCGGCGGCCACCCGGCGCCCGTCCGGCAGCCGGTCGCCGGTGCGCATCAGGTTCTTGACCCGGATTTCGAGCCCGGACACGCCGACCGCCGAGGCCACCGCGTCCATCTGCGCCTCTGCCACCACCGCCGCCAGCGCGGCGCCGCCGCCGGGCCACGGCGCGAGCGGCGGGTTGTGCGTGCGCACCACCCAGCCCTGCACCTCGACCTTGGGCACCCGGTACGGACCGGCCGCCAGCCGGCAGAACTCGTCCAGCAGCGCCTCAGCCGCTGCGGGCTCCGCGCCGCCGTCGATAACCAGCTCGACGCGCACCTCACGCAGCGTGCCCGCGGTATCGACGACGTGGATCGCGTGCACCCGTGCGGCAGGCTCGGCGGTACCGGCCGGCCAATGCCCGACGCTGCCATCGACAGCCTTAACCGGTCGTCCGGTGCGTGCGGCCAACAAGGCGGCGGCGACGCGCAGGTCGGCGTCGTCCGCGATGGCGCCGCCGGTGAACGGCGCGGGCACCAGCCGGATCTGTGCTTCGGGGCGGCCGAGCGCGGCGGCCAGCGCGCGGCGGTCCCGGCGCGGGTCGACGGTCAGGGTGTGGATCTCGACGCCGTCGCCGTGCGGGACCGCGAACACGGTGCCGGGTCCGGCGGGCCACTCGGCGGGCCGGGCGAATTCGTATCCGTGGATGACCGAGACGGT
>JBOHCW010000320.1:0-15839 GCA_050725375.1 Actinocrinis sp.
CGAAGCAGGCGCACTTCTGCTCCATGTGCGGACCGCACTTCTGCTCGATGAAGATCACCCACGAGATCCGCCGGATGAATGCGGACAGCGCGGACAGCGGCGCGGCGGCGGCGAAGGAGGACGTCGCCGCGTGACGTGTGCCGTCTGACGCCGCCATCCCGAGCCACGGCGCGACGGCGGGCGGGCGCGGCGCGGTGGTCCGATACACAGGCGTCGGGTAAGACTGGTCGCGTGCATGATGACGCGGAGCGGCAACGGCTTAAGGCAGCGGACGACGGTACGGCCCCGTGGCGCAACTGGGGGCCGTACCTGTCAGAGCGCGCGTGGGGAACAGTACGCGAGGACTACAGCGCCGACGGTGACGCGTGGTCCTACTTCCCGTTCGAGCACGCGCGCTCCCGCGTGTACCGCTGGAGCGAGGACGGCATGGCCGGCCTGTGCAACGAGAACCAGGACTGGTGCTTCGCGCTGGCCTTCTGGAACGGGCGCGACCCGATCCTCAAGGAGCGCGTGTTCGGCCTGGCCAACGGCGAGGGCAACCACGGCGAGGACGCCAAGGACTACTGGTGGTACGAGGACGCCACGCCGTCCGCGTCCTGGCTGCGCTGGCGCTACCACTATCCGCAGGCCGAGTTCCCGTATCAGCGGGTGCGCGAGCAGAACGCGGCGCGCGGCAAGGACGACCCCGAGTTCGAGCTCGTCGACACCGGCGTCTTCGACGAGGACCGCTACTTCGTCATCACCGCGGACTACGCGAAGGCCGCGCCCGACGCGTACGCCGTGCGCATCACGGTCGAGAACGCCGGACCGCAGACCGCGACGCTGCACGTCCTGCCGCACCTGTGGTTCCGCGACATGTGGTCCTGGGGCCGGGCCCCTGACATCGAGGACCAGATCGACACCGAGGCGCTGCTGATCCGCGGCGAGCCGGGAAGGCTGTCCGCGGCCCACCCGCACACCGGCACGATCGTCCTGTCCGACGCGGCCGGCCAGACACCCGAGCCGCTGCTGTGCGACAACGAGACCAACGCGAAACTGCTGTACGGCGGCGAGAACCGCTCCGCGTACCCGAAGGACGGGATCGGCGACCACGTCGTGCACGGCGCCGAGAGTGTGAACCCGGCGAACACCGGCACCAAGGGCGCGCTGCACTACGAGCTCGAACTCGCTCCCGGCGAGACGCGCGAGCTGCGGCTGTGGCTGGCCGCGGACGGCGGCGCGACCGGTGACTTCGAGGCCGTACTCGCCGACCGCGAGCGTGAGGCGGACGAGTTCTACGCGTCCTGCGTCTCCGGCGAGGCGTCCGAGGAAGACGCGCGGATCATGCGCCAGGCTTACAGCGGCCTGATCTGGTGTAAGCAGTTCTACCACTACGACGTGCACCGCTGGGTCAACGGCGACCCCGCGCAGCCGCTGCCGCCGGACCACCGCGCGCACGACCGCAACGCCGGCTGGCAGCACTTCTGGGCCCGCGACGTGCTGATCATGCCGGACGCGTGGGAGTACCCGTGGTTCGCCGCGTGGGACCTGGCGTTCCACTGCGCGGCGATGGCGGACATCGACCCCGGCAGCGCGAAACACCAGCTGTACACCTTCCTGTCCCAGCGCTATCAGCACCCGAACGGCCAGTTCCCGGCGTACGAGTGGAACTTCGACGACGTGAACCCGCCGGTGCTGGCCTGGGCCGCGATGCGGGTGCACCGGGCGATCGGCGGGGACCGGGAGTTCCTCAAGGCCTGCTTCCACAAGCTGCTGCTGAACTTCACCCACTGGGTCAACCGCAAGGACGACGGCGAGGACAACATCTTCGAGGGCGGATTCCTCGGCCTGGACAACATCGGGGTCTTCGACCGCTCGAAAGTGCCGGTCGGCGGGGTGCTCGAGCAGTCCGACGGCACCGGCTGGATGGCCTTCTTCTGCCTGTACATGCTGGAGATCTCGATCGAGCTGGCCGCCGTCGAGCCGGTCTACGAGGAGATGGCGAGCAAGTTCGCCGAGCACTACGCGTACATCGCGTACGCGATCAACGACTGCGGCCTCTGGGACGAGCAGGACGGCTTCTACTACGACCGGCTGCGCCGCGACGGCGACCCGCCGATCGTGATGCGGGTGCGCTCGATGGTCGGCGCCGTGCCGCTGCTGGCCGCCATCGCGATCGAGGCGGACACGCTCAAGCGGCTGCCGCGCTTCACCGCGCACCTGGAGGAGTTCACCGCGCGCCGCCCCGAGTACGCGCGCTCGATCACCCGGCGGCACGCGAACGGCGGGGTGATCTTCTCGCTGGCCGACGAAGCGCAGGCGGCGCGGATCCTCAGCAGGCTGCGAGACCCCGAGGAGTTCCTCTCCCCGCACGGGCTGCGCTCGCTCTCGCGCTACCACCGCGACCACCCGTTCACGGTGGACATCGCCGGCTACCAGGCCAGCGTCGACTACGAGCCCGCGGAGTCGCGCTCCGGCCTGTTCGGCGGCAACTCCAACTGGCGCGGACCGGTGTGGATGCCGCTGAACTACCTGGTCCTGGAGGCGGTCTGCCGGATCGGGCCGATGCTCGCGGCCACGGCAGCGGCGGCGCCCGGCGCACCGGACGTGGACCGCTCCGCGTTCGCCGAGGAGCTGCGGCAGCGGCTGATCGGCCTGTTCCGGCTCGACGCGGACGGACGGCGTCCGGCGGTGGGTGAGTCGGCGTTCCTGCAGTCCGATCCGCGGTGGCGGGACCGGCCGTGGTTCTTCGAGTACTTCCACGGCGACACCGGCGCCGGGCTCGGCGCCGCGCACCAGACCGGGTGGACCGCTTTGGTCGCTTCACTGATTCGTCATCCCACGTTGGGTTTTTCCTCACGCTGACCTGGGCATGTTTCCGACGTCAGGGTGGGCAAGAGGCGTATTGGAGTAGAAGTCAGCGCTCGAAGAGCGTGAGCTTCGACCTCGCCGATCTGCCGCGTCTCGCAACACCGGGGACGGCGTTTATTTTGACGAAGCACACCGAGCGGATCGACGGGCGCGGCCACACCGTCAGGGAGCTGTTCACCGGCCGGCGCTACGGACTCGAACACTACCAACGCGAATACGACTGGACCCGCACGCACGTCGACGACCTGCTCGACGACCTGTCCGGCCGGTTCCTGGAGCAGTGGCGGCCCGACCACGAGCGCGAGGACGTGGCCGGATACCGGCCGTACTTCCTCGGCCCGTTCGTCACCTATCCCGCTCCGGGCGTGTCCTACCTCGTCGACGGACAGCAGCGTTTCACCACCCTGCTGCTGTTGCTGATCCACCTGCGCCACCGGCTCACCGACCAGGATGACCACGCCGGCGCGGCCGTCCTGGACAACATGATCTGCACCGTCCAGTACGGCGTGCCGACCTTCACCGTGCACGTCGACGAGCGTGAGCCGGCGCTGCGCGCGCTGCGGGCCGGGCGCGACTTCCCGGTCACCGAGCTCACGCCGACGGCCGTGCGCGCGATCACCCAGCGCCACCGCGAACTGGTCGAGGACTTCCCGGCCGCGCTGCGCGGCGAGGCGCTGCCGTTCTTCGTGGACTGGCTGCTGGAGCGGGTGTTCCTGGTCGAGATCACCGCGCGGGACCGGGACCACGGCTGGGAGATCTTCGAGTCGATGAACGACCGCGGGGCCCGGCTCACGCCGCTGGACCTGCTCAAGTCGTTCCTGCTCTCCCGGGCGGACAAGGACCACAGCGCGCTCAACGCGATCTGGCGGCGCACCATGTCGCAGCTGGCCGTCACCGACGACCAGGCGCCGGGCGACTTCATCAAGACCGTGCTGGCCGCGCGGTACGCGCCGTCCGACGTGTCCACGGCCGAGCGCATCGCGACGGCCTTCCACGAGTGGGTGCGCCAGAACACCGACGCGGTCGGCCTGGTTCGCCCGCGCGACTACCGCGTGTTCATCCGCGACACCATCAGGCCCCTGTCCGACCGGTACCGCGCGCTGGTCGAGGCGTGCGCGGCCCCGACTAAGGGACTTGAGCCGCTGTTCTACAACGCGGCCAACGGTTTCACCCAGCAGCAGCTCACCCTGATCCTGGCCGCGATCGGCCCCACCGACTCGGACACGGCGTTCCGGGAGAAGGCACGCACCGTCTCCGCGTTCTGCGACCTGCTGCTGGCCCGGCGGATGGTGAACTACGCCTCGCTGCAGTCCGGCGACCTGGCCAAGCAGGTCAGCGCCCTGATCGAGCCGCTGCGCGCGGCGCAGAGCCCCGACGCGGTGCGCGCGCTGCTCGCGCAGGAGGTGTGCGGGCTCGAACACGACTTCTCCGGCCTGGAGACCTTCGGGCTGCGCTCGGACAACCGCAAGCAGGTGCGCTACCTGCTGTCCCGGATGACCGCGTGGGTCGAGACGCAGTGCGGACAGCCGGACCTGATGGCCGAGTATCTCGGCTTCGGCCCCTCCGGCCGCCCGCACGAGATCGAGCACATCTGGGCGGACCACTTCGGCCCGTACGCCGACGAGGCCGGCACGCCCGAGCGGTTCCGCGTCGTGCGCAACCGGTTCGGCGCGCTGCTGCTGCTGCCCAAGGAGATCAACGCGGCGTTCCGGGACGATCCGTACTCGCTCAAAGCAGAGCACTACCGCGCGCAGAATCTGCTGGCCCGCTCGCTGCACCCACTGTGTTACGAGCGCAACCCCTCGTTCCGCCGGTTCATGCTGCGGCACGGCCTGGCCGACTATTTCCGCGCGTACCCGCACACGTTCGGGATCACCTCGATCACCGAGCGCCAGCGGCTCTACCGCGCGCTGTGCGAGCGGATCTGGGACCCGGCGCGCCTGGGCCTCGCGGTCGCGGTTGAACCACAAACCGCCTAGAAGAGTGCTTAGAGCGTGCTCGGGCGCTCTAAACCGTAGAAGACCGCTTAGAGTCGCCCTGACCGGGTATCAGGGAAGTTCGCTGGGTACTGAGGGCAGCGCGCAGATCAGGCAGGGGCCGCCGAGGAACAGGCCCGTGTCCAGGTTCACCGCGTAGCCTCCCGCGTACACCAGCGGACCGGTCACCGCGTGCGGCTCGATTCCGAGCAGCAGCGGGATCGGGGAGTGCCCGTGCACGAGTTGCCGCGCGCCGAACGCGCGCAGGAACTCGCGGGCGGCCATCCCGTCGTCCGAGGCGAAGGCGAAGCGTTTGGTCATCAGGTGGGTGAGACGGTCGATCTCCTCGACGTCCACCGGGTCGCGCAGCAGGTCCGCGATGCCCGCGTTGACCTCCTCGACCGAGTCGCCGTACTCCTGGTATCCGACCGTGTCCGCGTGCGCGAGCAGGTGGTCGCCGACCGAGGCCATCGCGGGCAGCCCGGCGATCCACGCCAGGTGCTCGTCGGTCAGCCGGGTCGAGTCGTTGTCCCGGCCGCCGTTGCCGAACCAGCGCTCGCGGAACAGCACGTGCGCGTCGTCCTCGCCGTCCTGCTGCAGGATGCGCAGCCGGCGGCCTTCGGGCAGGTGCGCGGCCAGCAGCATCAGCTCGTGGTTGCCCAGCAGGCAGCCCACCTCGCCGCCGTGGTCGGCCGCCTGCTCCTGCAGCGACATCACCAGGTCGAGCACGCCGACCCCGTCCGGCCCGCGGTCGGTCAGGTCGCCGAGGAACCACAACCGGGCCTCCTCGCCGATCCAACGCTCGCGCTCGTCGATGAATCCGGCGCGGTACAGCGCCTCGCGCAGCGGCTCCACACAGCCGTGGACGTCGCCCACTGCGGCGACCGGCTCGGTGGCCGCCGGGTCGGAGAGGTCAACCATGAGATGTGACAGTAGTGGTCCGCGACGCTCTTCCGGTATCCCTGCCGCGTGTCGGGCCGGGGCGCTAACGTGCTGAGAAGGGTTTTCCGGGGCCGCCGGCGCCACGCCGCCGCGCACGGGACCGCGCCCGCAGGGTGTCGAGGAGGTGGCCGGTGGCCGTGATCGGCAGGGCGGCGCGCCCGGACGGCCCGCCGCGTGCGGGCCAGAGCCTGCAGAGCGCCTACGCGCAACGCCACCGCGCCTGGATCGGCGCCCGGCGCCGGTCCGCCGCGCTGTCCGCGCTGTGGTGGGGCCCGGCGGTCGTCATCCTGGCGATCATCGCGGGCGTCTCCACCCACTACCCGTTCTTCGGCCTGATCTATTTCGTGCTGCTGACCTGGGCTGTCCTGGACGTGCTGTTCCGCCGTCCGGACTCGCTGATCCAGATGCAGGCGCGCGCCGGCGCCGAGTCGGCCACCGGCAAGGTGCTGCGCTCGGTGGAGATCCGCGGCCGCGCCACGGTGCTGCACGACCGGGTGCTGACCCGCACCGCTACGCCGTTCGAGGTCGAGCACCTGGTGCTCTCGCCGCGCGGCGCGTTCCTGATCGACACCAAGGAGTGGCACGGCCGCGGGGTGCGGATGTTCGGCCCGGTCATGTACCTCGACCACGTCGATCAGGGCCCGATGTTCGAGGGGCTGGTCGAGCGCGCCCGGCTGCTCGGCGAGGCGCTGACCGCGGCGGCCGCGCACGACGAGGAGGTCGGCGTCGTCACGGTGCTGCCGATCGTCGCCGTGCACACGGACGAACTGCCGGGCACGCCGCGCAACATGAGGGGCGTCACGATCGTGGTCCCCGAGCAGCTGCCCGCACTGGTGCGCAGCCCTGACCTGCGCTGGTCGCCCGCCGCTGTGCAGAGCCTGGTGTCCGCGGCCGACTCGCTGCTGATGAGCAAGGAGTCCACCGGCGTCGCGTGACGGCGCGGCCCGAGCCGGCCGGCCGTCGGCTCGGCGTCCGTCGGCTGACCGCCCGTCAGCTCTCCGTCTGTCAGCTCTCCGTCTGCCAGCGCTCCTCGATCCGGCCGAACTTCCACACCGCCAGCGCCACCGCCCAGGTGACGACGAAGAGCCCGACGATGACGAAGCCGACCGTGTTCAGGTTCAGCCCGGACACCCAGGTCCAGAACGCCCCGGTGAAGTTCAGCTGCTGGCCGAGCAGGCTCAGCAGCTCGATGGTGCCGATGATCAGCGCGACGGCGACCGACAGCCCGGTGATCGTCAGGTTGTAGTACACCTTGCGGACCGGGTTGGAAAAGGCCCAGCCGTAGGCGAAGTTCATGAACGAGCCGTCCACCGTGTCCAGCAGGCTCATCCCGGCGGCGAACAGCACCGGCAGCGACAGGATCGCGTACCAGGGCAGCCCGGCCAGCGCGCTGGTCGAGGCCAGCACCAGGAAGGCGACCTCGCTGGCGGTGTCGAAGCCGAGGCCGAACAGCAGTCCGATCGGGTACATCTGCCACGGCTTGGTGATCAGCCGCATCACCCGGCCGAGGAGCCGGTTGATCAGGCCGCGGTTGTTCAGGTGCTCTTCGAGCCGCGCCTCGTCGAACGTGCCGCGCCGCATCGAGCGGAAGACCTTGAGGATGCCCCACAGCACCGCGACGTTGATCGCGGCGATGACGTAGAGGAAGGCCCCCGACACGCCTGTGCCGATCACCCCGGTGTAGTGGTGCAGGCCCGAGTTGTCGTCCCTGACCGGCCCGACGATCGCTTTCACGCCGAAGGACAGCAGCAGCGCCAGCCCGAAGACGATGCTGGAGTGTCCGAGCGAGAACCAGAAGCCGACCGACAGCGGCCGCTTGCCCTCGCCCATCAGCTTGCGCGTGGTGTTGTCGATCGCGGCGATGTGGTCGGCGTCGAAGGCGTGCCGCATGCCGAGCGTGTACGCGGTCAGCCCGGTGCCGACACCGAACGCGGTGCCGCCGAGCGAGTAGTGGTGCGAGGCGACGGAGGCGACGATTCCCCAGCCGATCACGTGCAGCGCCAGGATGAACCCGGCCATCCCGGACAGCCGGTACCACTCGGCGCGGGTCAGCGCCCTGCGGATGCGCCCGAGCCGGCTCGCGGAGGCCGGCGCGGGCGGCGCCGCGGCCGCGATGGACGCCGTGGGGTTCGTCATGCGACCACTATTGCAAACGCTTCGCATCTGCGGCTAGTGGGCAATATCACGGATGACCGCGCGCGGCCCAGGACGTACGCTGAACGGCAAAGCGCACGTGCGGTGAAGCGTGTGCGCCGGTTGACACATTCCCCGGAATCGGGGCACGGGTCGGGCACGAAGAAGAAGGCGGCGTCAGTGACGGAGTCGACGGTGACTAATCTCACGCTCGCGGCAGGGCCGAGGCTGCGCGAGGAGGTGTGCGCGCTGCCGGCCTACAAGGCGGGCAAGGCCCCGGCAGCCGGCGCGGGTCCGGCCTTCAAGCTCGCCTCGAATGAGAACCCGTATCCGCCGCTGCCCGGCGTGCTGGAGGCCGCGATGTCCGCGGCCCGGTCGATCAACCGCTACCCGGACTTCGGCTCGGCCGAGCTGCTGGCCGAGCTGGCCGGGTACTACGGCGTGCCGGCCGAACACATCGCGCTCGGCACCGGCTCGGTCGGCGTCGCGCAGCAGTTGCTGCAGGTCACCGCGGGTCCGGGCGACGAGGTGATGTACGCCTGGCGCTCCTTCGAGGCGTACCCGATCCTCGCCCAGATCGCCGGGGCCACCTCGGTGCGGGTGCCGCTGCGCGAGGAGCGGCACGACCTCGACGCGATGGCCGCCGCGGTCACCGACCTCACCCGGCTGATCTTCCTGTGCACGCCGAACAACCCGACCGGCACCGTGCTGCACCGCGACGAGCTGGAGCGGTTCCTGGACAAGGTGCCGTCGGACATCCTGGTCGTGATCGACGAGGCGTACCGCGAATTCAACCGGGACCCGGAGGTCGCCGACGGGCTCGACCTGTACCGGGAGCGCCCGAACGTCGCCGTCCTGCGCACCTTCTCCAAGGCGTACGGCCTGGCCGGGCTGCGCATCGGCTTCGCCGTCGCGCACGCGCCGGTGGCCGCGGCCCTGCGCGCGTGCGCCGTCCCGTTCGGCGTCAACCTGGTCGCGCAGGCGGCGGCGGTCGCCTCGCTGCGCGCCCGCGACGCGCTCGACGAGCGGATCGACGCGCTGGTCGGCGAGCGCACCCGAGTCGTCGAGGCGCTGCGCAAGGCCGGGCTCGACGTGCCGCACACCGAGGCCAACTTCTACTGGCTGCGGCTGGGCGAGCGCACCGGCGAGTTCGCCGCGCAGTGCGAGGCGGCCGGCGTCACGGTGCGGCCCTTCGGCGACGAGGGCGTGCGCGTCACCATCGGCGAGACCGAGGCCAACGACCTGACAATCGAGGTGGCGTCACGTTTCGCGTAAGCGCGCACGTCATCTTGAGGTTCGTTAAGTCATTCGAGCAGACTTAAACGCGCCAAGCGACCTGACAAGTTTTGGCGCCGGTATTCATCTGGTAGGCACTGTTCGACGGATGCAACCGGTCGGTAACCTGGCCAGCGTCGAGGTGTTCGCCCGCCATCACCCGAGGCGGCGGCGCTTCGACCCGGCAACGATCCGAACCGCGCCCGGCGATCCCGGGCACCGGAGCGACCGGCGACGTCGCAGTCCGCGAACCAGCACGACGCGGCGGACGGCGCTAAAGCCGGCCGCCATGAGGACGCCACTGCGGAAGACCTCCGTGGTCCTCGCCGACGATGAGGAGTGAAGAACGTGACGACACGGACCCCGGCGCGCTCCCGCCGGGCCGCGCAGAACGCCGCGCCCGAAGTCTCGGAGCCCGGCCCTTCGGAGCCCGCCCTCCCGGTACCCGACCCGTCTGTCGACGAGGGTCCGGCAGCGCAGGAGCTCCAGCTCATCCAGCTGCTCACCCCCGAGGGCGAGCGCGTCGACCATCCGGACTACCCCCTGGACCTGACTGCCGACGAGGTGCGCGGCCTGTACCGCGACCTGGTGCTGGTGCGCCGGGTCGACACCGAGGGCACCGCGCTGCAGCGCCAGGGCGAGCTGGGCCTGTGGGCCTTGCTGCTCGGCCAGGAGGCGGCGCAGGTCGGCTCCGGCCGGGCGATGCGCGAGGGCGACTTCGCCTTTCCGACCTACCGCGAGCACGGCGTCGCGTGGGTCCGCGGCGTCCCGCCGATCAACCTGCTGGGCATGTTCCGCGGGGTCAACAACGGCGGCTGGGACCCGTACGAGAAGAACTTCATGCTGTACACCATCGTGATCGGCTCGCAGACCCTGCACGCGGTCGGCTACGCGATGGGCGCGCAGCGGGACGGCGCCGACGACGCGGTGATCGCCTACTTCGGCGACGGCGCCTCGTCCCAGGGCGACGTGAACGAGGCGTTCGTGTTCGCCGCCTCGTACAACGCGCCGGTGGTCTTCTTCTGCCAGAACAACCAGTGGGCCATCAGCGAGCCGACCGAGCGGCAGAGCCGCGTCCCGCTGTACCGGCGCGCCTCCGGCTTCGGCTTCCCGGGTGTGCGGGTCGACGGCAACGACGTGTTCGCGTGCCTCGCGGTCACCCGCGCCGCGCTCGACCGTGCGCGCACCGGCGCCGGTCCCACGCTGGTCGAGGCGTACACGTACCGGATGGGCGCGCACACCACGTCCGACGACCCGACGCGTTACCGCGGTAACGACGAGGTTGAGCTCTGGCGTTCGCGCGACCCGATCGCGCGGCTGCGTACGTACCTGACCCGCGAGAAGCTGGCGGACGACGCGTTCTTCGCCGACATCGACGACGAGGCCGACCGGCTGGCCGCCGAGATCCGGGCCGCGTGTCTCGCGCTGCCGGACCCGCACCCGCTGAGCATGTTCGACTACGCATACGCCGGTCCGCACCAGCAGGTCGACGCCGAGCGCGCGCAGCTGTCCGCGTACCTGGACGGCTTCGACGAGCAGGAGCAGGAGGCGGCCCGATGAGCCCCGCCGCGAACGCACCCGCCTCCGCTCCGGCCACCGGACCCGCGCAGGTCACCCTGGCCAAGGCCCTGAACAAGGGACTGCGCCGGGCCATGGAGGACGACTCCAAGGTCCTGCTCATGGGCGAGGACATCGGAAAGCTCGGCGGCGTGTTCCGGGTCACCGACGGGCTGCAGAAGGACTTCGGCGAGTCGCGGGTGGTCGACACCCCGCTGGCCGAGTCCGGCATCATCGGCGCGGCCATCGGCCTGTCGCTGCGCGGCTACCGGCCGGTGTGCGAGATCCAGTTCGACGGCTTCGTCTTCCCGGCCTTCGACCAGATCACCACCCAGGTCGCCAAGCTGTACGCCCGCTCGCTGGGCAGGGTCCGGGTCCCGCTGGTCATCCGGATCCCCTACGGCGGCGGCATCGGCGCGGTCGAGCACCACTCCGAGTCGCCCGAGGCGCTGTTCGCGCACACCGCCGGCCTGCGCGTGGTGGCCTGCTCGAACCCGGTCGACGGCTACTGGATGATCCAGCAGGCGATCGCGTCCGACGACCCGGTCATCTTCTTCGAGCCCAAGCGGCGCTACTGGGACAAGGCGCTGCTCGACGAGTCGGGCGAGGCCGCGCACCCGCTGGACCAGGCCGTCATTGCGCGTCAGGGCACTGACATCACCCTCGCCGCGCACGGCCCGATGGTGCGCACCTGCCTCGAAGTCGCGCGCGCGGCCGAGGAGGAGGGCCGCTCGGTCGAGGTGATCGACCTGCGCACCATCTCGCCGCTGGACGTGGACACTGTGGCCGACTCGGTGCGGCGCACCGGCCGGCTGGTCGTGGTGCACGAGGCGCCGGTCTTCCTCGGCCTCGGCGCGGAGCTGGCGGCGCAGATCACCGAGCGCTGCTTCTACCGCCTCGAAGCGCCGGTGCTGCGGGTCGGCGGGTTCCACACGCCGTATCCGCCGTCCCGGATCGAGGAGACGTACCTGCCCGACCTGGACCGCGTGCTCGACGCCGTCGACCGCGCCTTCGACCACTGAGACGAGAGGGGCCAGCAATGACGCTCAAGCAGTTCCGGCTCCCCGACGTGGGCGAGGGCCTGACCGAGGCGGAGATCCTGCAGTGGATGGTCGCGGTCGGCGAGGAGGTGAAGGTCAACCAGACGCTCGTGGAGATCGAGACGGCCAAGGCCGCCGTCGAGCTGCCCTCGCCGTTCGCCGGCGTGGTGCGCGCGCTGCTGGTGGAGTCCGGCAGCACCGTGGACGTCGGCACGCCGATCATCTCGATCGAGACCGCCGACGCCGAGCCGTCCGCTCCGGCGGCCGCCACCGCCGCGCCCGCGGCGGCGGCGCCGGCGACCGGGGAGGCGAAGCGCGAGCCGGTGCTCGTCGGCTACGGCGTGTCGCAGGGCTCGACGAAGCGCCGCGCCCGTAGCCGGGCCGGTTCCGCGGCGCCCGCCGCACCGGCACCGGCCGCGACACTCGCGCCCGCACCCGCTGCGGCGCCCGCGCCCGCACCGGTCGCACGCAAGGTCGTCCCGGCTCCGGCTTCCACGGTGCCGCTCGAACCAGCCGTGACGACGAAGCCCACGTACGTGCTCGCCAAGCCCCTGGTGCGCAAGCTCGCCAAGGACCTGGGCGTGGATCTGACCACGATCGCGCCCGAACGCGAAGACGGCGTGATCACTCGTGATGAGGTCGAGCGCGCCGCAGCCGGCGGCACCGCAACGTCACCCGCACCGTCGACCGGTGCGTACGCGAGCGCAATGCCACTTGCCGAGACGCGCCGCGTGCCGATCAAGGGCGTGCGTAAGGCCACTGCGGCGGCCATGGTCGCGTCCGCGTTCACCGCGCCGCATGTGACCGAGTTCCTCACGCTCGACGTGAGCCGCACCGTGAAGCTGGTCTCGCGCCTGCGCGAGCAGCCGGAGTTCGCGGACGTGAAGGTCTCGCCGCTGCTGCTGGTCGCCAAGGCGCTGCTGGTCGGCGTGGCCAGGCACCCGGAGGTCAACGCGTCCTGGGACGAGGCGGCGCAGGAGATCGTGATCCACGGCTCGGTGAACCTCGGCATCGCCGCGGCCACGCCGCGCGGCCTGGTCGTGCCGAACGTCAAGGGCGCCGAGCGGATGCCGCTGCGCGAGCTGGCCCAGGCGCTCGGCAGGTTGACCGCGACGGCCCGCGAGGGCAAGACAGCCCTCGAAGACCTGACCGGCGGCACCATCACGATCACCAACGTCGGCGTGTTCGGCGTGGACACCGGCACCCCGATCCTGAATCCGGGCGAGGCGGCGATCCTGGCGTTCGGCGCGATCAGGCAGCAGCCGTGGGTGGTCACCGACAAGCACGGCAGGGCGAAGATCAAGCCGCGCTGGGTCACCACGCTCGGCCTGTCCTTCGACCACCGGCTGGTCGACGGCGAGCTGGGCTCGAAGTTCCTGCGCGATGTTGGCCGTGTGCTGGCGGACCCGGTAGCTTCGCTGGTGTGAAGGTTGCCCTGATCCAGTTCGACGTGGACCTTGGCCGCACGCCCGGCGCGAGCCGGCAGTCGGCCGTGGCCAAGGTCCACGAGGCCGCCGAAGACGGCGCCGACCTCGTCCTGCTGCCCGAGTTGTGGCTGCACGGCGCGTTCGACCCCGAACCCTGGCAGGCCGGTGCCGAGCCCATGCACGGCGAGACCGCCCAGGCCATGCGCGAGGCCGCGATCGACTGCGGCGTCGTGCTGCACGCCGGATCGTTCGTCGAGCGCACCCCGGACGGCAGGCTGTACAACACCTCGCTCGTCTTCGACGCGGACGGCGAGTTGCTGGCCGGTTATCGCAAGATCCACACCTTCGGCTTCGACAAGGGCGAAGCCGTGATCATGACCGCGGGCGAGCAGACCGCCGTGTTCGACCTGAGGGACCTGGACGACTCGGTCATCACCAGGATCGGCCTGGCGACCTGCTACGACCTGCGCTTCCCCGAGCTGTACCGCAAGCTGCTCGACGCGGGCACCCAGACCGTCCTCCAGGTCGCCTCCTGGCCGGCCCGCCGCGCCGAGCACTGGCGCGCGCTCCTGCGCGCGAGGGCGATCGAGAACCAGATGTTCGTCGTGGCCTGTGCGTCGGTCGGCACCCAGGCGGGCCTGACCATGTCGGGCCACTCCATGGTCATCGACCCCTGGGGCGAGATCCTGGCCGAGGGCGGCGAGCAGGAGGAGACCGTCTTCGCCGACTTCGACCCGGAGACGGTCGAGAAGACCCGGGCGAGCTTCCCGGTCCTACGCGACCGCCGCCTGTGACGAGCGCCGCCCGGACGAACTCCGCCGCGCGGCAGCCGCGTGTGCGGGCGCCGAAGCTGACCGGTCGCAGCTGGATCAATACGGCCGGCGGCGCCGCGCCGGACCTGTCCGGGCGCATCGTGCTGCTCGACTTCTGGGCCTTCTGCTGCGCGAACTGTCTGCACGTGCTGGACGAACTGCGTGAGATCGAGGAGGAGTTCGCCGACGTCCTCGTGGTCGTCGGCGTGCACTCGCCGAAGTTCGAGCACGAAGCCGATCATGACGCGCTGGTCGCCGCCTGCGAGCGTTACGACGTACGGCACGCAGTGCTCGACGATCCGGAGCTGAGCACGTGGAAGGCGTACGCGGTGCGCGCCTGGCCGACGTTGAGTGTGATCGATCCCGAGGGGTACGTCGTCGCGCAGATGTCCGGGGAGGGGCACGCGCACGGTCTTCGTACCCTGATCAATGAGCTGATCGCCGAGCACGAGGCGAAGGGCACGCTGCGCCGGGGCGACAGCCCCTATGTGCCACCGGAGCCCGCGCCGACCGCCTTGCGGTTCCCCGGCAAGGTGATCGCGGTGCCGCGTCCGGATGCTGATTCCGGCGTCACGTATCTGGTCTCTGATACGACGCACCACTCGGTGGTCGAACTCGCTTCCGACGGCTCGACCGTCCTGCGCCGTTTCGGGTCGGGTCATCGGGGTCTGATCGACGGCGCGGCGGACGAGTCGGCGTTCAGCGAGCCGCAGGGGCTGTGCCTGCTCGACGAGCACACCGTTGTCGTCGCGGACACCGTCAACCACGCGCTGCGGGCGATCGACCTGCGGACCGGTGAGGTGCGTACGCTCGCGGGCACCGGAACGCAGTGGTCGCAGGGATCTGCGACAAGCGGGCCGGCCCGCTCGGTGGACCTGTCCTCGCCATGGGATCTGGCCCGGCTCGACGACGGTCGCTTGGTGATCGCGATGGCGGGTATCCATCAGATCTGGGTGTACGACCCCACGGCCGAGACAGTGTCCGTACTCGCGGGGACGACCAATGAAGGGCTCGTTGACGGACCGCTGGCAGAGGCCTGGTTCTCGCAGCCGTCCGGTGTGACCGTGGACGCGTCGGGACGGATCTGGATCGCAGACTCGGAGTCCTCCGCGCTGCGCTTCATCGATCTCGATCTTGATCTTGACGCTGACGCTGGTGACGGCGACGCGGACACCGGCACGGTCGGCACGGCTGTCGGGCAGGGCCTGTTCGACTTCGGCCTGCGCGACGGCGCGGCGGACCAGGCTCTGCTGCAGCATCCGCTCGGCGTCACGGCGCTGCCGGACGGGTCGATCGCGGTCAGCGACACGTACAACGGCGCGATCCGGCGCTACGATCCGGCGACCGAGCACGTCAGCACTCTGATCACCGGCCTGCGCGAGCCCTCCGACGCGGTCCTCGCGGACGGCGATCTGCTCGTCGTCGAGTCCGCCGCACACCGGCTCACCCGCGTGCGCCTGCCGGAAGAGGCGCTGCGTGTCGAGGAGAGGTCGTTCAGGACACAGCGTCCCGCGACCGATGTCGCGCCCGGCGAACTCAAGCTCTCAGTGGTCTTCGAACCGCCGTCCGGCCAACACCTCGACGAGCGCTACGGCCCGTCCACTCAACTGGTCGTCTCCGCCTCTCCGCCCGAGCTGCTGCTCGACGGCGCCGGCCGCGACACCCCGCTGGAGCGCACCCTGGTCCTCAACGACCAGATCGAGTCAGGGGTCTTACACGTCTCGGTCAAGGCCGCGTCCTGCGACGAACTGCCCGAGGGCGCCGACCCCGAGGAGTTCTTCCCGGCCTGTCACGTCCACCAACAGGACTGGGGCATCCCGGTCAAAC
>JBOHCW010000321.1:0-4767 GCA_050725375.1 Actinocrinis sp.
GGTTCGCGTCGTCGAAGTTGGCCAGCCGGTTGGCGGTGGCCCGCACCTCGCGGCGCATCCGCCGTTCCTCCCAGGCCAGCACGCTGTCATGCGCGCCGAGACGGGTGAGCAGCGCACCGATCGCGTCGCCGTCGCGCACCACGACCCGGTCGGCGCCGCGCACCTCGCGCGACTTGGCCGCGATACCGAGCCTGCGCGCCGCACCCACGAGTGCCAGCGCGGCCTCGGGGCCGGGACAGGTGATCTCCAGCGCACTGGAACGGCCGGGCTCGGTCAGCGAGCCGTGCGCCAGGAACGCGCCGCGCCACGCGGCCTCCGCGTCGCACGCCGAGCCGCTGACGACCTGCGGCGGAAGCCCGCGGATCGGCCGTCCCCAGCCGTCGACCAGCCCGGTCTGCCGGGCCAGCGCCTCGCCGTCCTTGACCACGCGCACGATGTACCGACTGCCGCGGCGCAGCCCGCCCGGCGCCATCACGCCCAGTTCGGAGGTGTGCCCGTAGACCTCGGCGATGTCCTTACGCAGCCGGCGCGCCGCGGCCGCGGTGTCCATCTCGGCCTCGATCACGATCCGGCCCTGCACCAGGTGGATGGAGCCGGCGAACCGCAGCAGGGTCGCGGCCTCCGCCTTGCGGCAGCACGGCTTGACCACCGTCAGCCGGCTCAGCTCGTCCTTGACCGCCGCGGTCATCGCCATCGCCTCGCGGCCTCCTCGCATCACAAGTACATGAATCCCCGTGCACACCTGGTCGCGCGCCCACAAGGCGTGCCCGGCCCGCGAAGATCCCCGCGGCGGGCACCGCTGTAGCGTAACGGCCGATGCGACGCGGACCTTCCCTATCCGCTCGCACGTCACTGGTCAGGATGACACCCGGACGGCGCAACCCGCAGCGGGTTGACCGAAAGGACCCCGGAACGACGCCTACCGGTACGCCCTGCCCGTCGCAAGGCGTTGTGAACGTGCACGGCGGCGCATTTCCCGACCAGTCACACCAGAAGCGGACGCAGTACGGCCGCGAGCCGTTGCGGGTCGTGATGCGGCACGCCGCCTTCCGCGGCGACCGCGGCCGTGTAAACCTGCGCGCCTAAAGCGGCGGCCGCCTTCGCCAGCTGGCGGTCCTCTTCGTCGCCGCGTATGGAGCTGGGATCGACCACGATCGCGTCCAGGCGCAGCGCCGGGGCGTGCGCGGAAAGGACTTCGAGGTGGTCGGCGGCGGTGTACCCGTCGGTCTCGCCCTCCTGCGGGACGAGGTTGAGCACCAGCATCCGGCGCGCCCGCGTGGTGGTCAGCGCCTCGGCGAGTTCCGGGACCAGCAGGTGCGGCAGCACGCTGGTGAACCAGGATCCCGGCCCCAGGATCGCCCAGTCCGCGCGCCGGATCGCGTCCACCGCCTCGGGAACCGCGGGCGGGTTCTCCGGCAGCAGCCGCACGGCCAGCACCTCGCCCGGCGTCGTGGCCAGCGTGTGCTGCCCGCGCACGGTGGTGATCGCGTCCGGCCTGTCCGGGTCGGCCCCGCGCACGGTGGCCTCGATCTCCAGCGGCACGGCGGACATCGGCAGCACCCGGCCCTGCGCGCCGAGCAGCCGCCCGACCCAGTCCAGCGCGCCGACCGCGTCGCCGAGCTGTTCCCACAGGGCGACGATCAGCAGGTTGCCCAGCGCGTGCCCGGCCAGCTGCCCGTCGCCGGAGAAGCGGTGCTGCAGGGCGCGCGCCCAGGTGCGGCCCCACTCGTCGTCGCCGCACAGTGCGGCCAGCGCCATCCGCAGATCGCCGGGCGGCAGCACTTCGAGTTCGCGCCGCAGCCGGCCGCTCGACCCGCCGTCGTCGGCGACCGTGACGACGGCGGTGAGGTTGTCCGTGACGCGCCGCAGCGCGGAGAGGCAGGCGTACATCCCGTGCCCGCCGCCGAAGGCCACGACGTGCGGCGTGCGCACTTCCGAGCTGTCTTCGATCACTCGCGTCCCATGTCCCGGTGCACGACCGTGGTGTCCACACCGTCGTCGTTCAGACGCGCCGCGATCTGCTCGGCCATCGCGACACTACGGTGTTTCCCGCCGGTGCACCCTACCGCAAGGGTCAGATAACGCTTTCCCTCCCTCCGGTACCCCGCGGTGATGGTGCGCAGGACCTCGCCGTAGGACTCCAGCAGGTCTTTCGCGCCGGGCTGTGCGAGCACGTATTCGCTCACCTCGGGGTCGAGCCCGGTCTTCGGGCGCAGCTCCGGGATCCAGTGCGGGTTGGGCAGGAAGCGGCAGTCGACGACCAGGTCGGCGTCGACCGGCAGGCCGTACTTGAAGCCGAAGGACATCACCGTCGCGCGCAGGGCGGGCTGCGCGGTGCCGGAGAAGGCGCTCTCCAGCGCCGCGCGCAGCTCGTGCACGTTGCGGCTGGAGGTGTCCAGCACCAGGTCGGCCTCGCCGCGCAGCTCGCGCAGCAGCTCGCGCTCGCGGGCGATGCCGTCGGTGATCCGCCCGTCGCCCTGCAGCGGGTGCGGTCGCCGCACGTTCTCGAACCGGCGCACCAGGACGTCGTCGGCCGACTCCAGGAAGACGATCCGGTGGCGCAGGCCGCCGGACTCTATGTGCTGCAGGGCCTCGTGAAGGTGCTCGAAGAACGAGCGGCCGCGCACGTCGACGACCACGGCGATGCGCGGCACGGTCCCCTGGGTGCGCGCGGCGAGGTCGACCATGGTCGGGATGAGGCTCGGCGGCAGGTTGTCGACCACGAACCAGCCCAGGTCCTCCAGGACCTTGGCCGCGGTGGAGCGGCCGGCGCCGGACATGCCCGAGATCACCACCAGCTCGGGCGGCTCGCCGCCGTGTTCCTTCGGTTCCTGCGCGCTGGGTGCGTCAGGGCTCACCATCGTCTTGCGTCCCCCTTGGACTCGGTGTGCCGGGTGCGTGCGGTGGTCACGGACCCGCCGCGGCCGGTCCGTTTCCTCTCAATTGTCACTCTCTTCGAGGATTTCACCCGTGGCCGTGTTGATCGCGTACGGCCGGGCGGGCGCGTCCGGCCCCGACGGCGGGGCCAGCGCCGCCGCTATCGAGGCCGCGGTGGCCGGACCGATGCCCGGCACCTGGGCCAGTTGCTCGGCGGTGGCGGCCCGCAGCGCCTTGACCGAACCGAAGTGTTTCACCAACGCCTTGCGTCTCGCCTCACCGAGGCCGGGCACCGAGTCGAGCGCGCTGGTCGTCATCGACTTGGAGCGCTTCTGCCGGTGGAACGAGATGGCGAACCGGTGCGCCTCGTCGCGCACGCGTTGCAGCAGGTAGAGGGCCTCGCTGGCGCGCGGCAGGATGACCGGGTCGTCCTTGCCGGGCTGCCAGACCTCTTCCATCCGCTTGGCCAGGCCCGCGACGGTGATCTCGTCGATGCCCAGCTCCGCCAGCGCCCGCGCCGCGGCCGCGACCTGCGGCGGCCCGCCGTCGACCAGGACCAGTTGCGGCGGATAGGCGCTCCGGCTGAGTTTTTCACTCTCGGGGATGTCGTCGACGGGTACTTCACCGCCGCCTTCACCGCCGTCTTCAGCGGCACGGTCCTCGCCGCCGGGCAGCAGCGCCTCGCCTCGCCTGGCGCTCTCCGCCAGGTATCTGCGGAACCGGCGGGTGAGCACCTCGTGCATCGAGCGCACGTCGTCCTGGCCGTCGAAGGACTTGATGGTGAAGCGGCGGTACTCGGACTTGCGCGGCAGTCCGTCCTCGAACACCACCATCGAGGCGACCACGTTGGTGCCCTGCAGGTTCGAGATGTCGTAGCACTCGATGCGCAGCGGCGCCTGGTCCATGCCGAGCGCGTCGGCGATGTCCTGCAGCGCCTGGCCGCGGGTGGTCAGGTCGGAGGCGCGCTTGGTCTTGTGCAGCGCGAGCGCCTGCTTGGCGTTGCGCTCCACGGTCTCCATCAGGGCGCGCTTGTCGCCGCGCCGGGGCACGTGCAGGTCGACCCGGCCCGGCTGGTGCGACCCGTTGCCGGAACCGTTGGCGGCGCGCAGTCCGGTCAGCCACGCCGAGACGGCCGCGTCGTCGTCCGGCAGCGCGGGCACCAGGATCTCGCGCGGCACCGCCTCGCCGGCCTGGTCGCCGTACAGCTGCTGCAGGAAGTGCTCGACCAGTCCGCCGGTGTCCAGCTCCTCGACCCGGTCCACGACCCAGCCGCGCTGCCCGCGCACCCGGCCGCCGCGCACGTGGAAGATCTGCACCGCGGCTTCGAGCTCGTCCTCGCTGACGCCGATCACGTCGGCGTCGGTGCCGTCGCCGAGCACGATCGCGTTGCGCTCCAGCACCCGTTCGAGCGCGGCCAGGTCGTCGCGCAGCCGGGCCGCCTTCTCGAACTCCAGCTCGGCCGCGGCGGCCTTCATCTCGCGTTCGAGCCGCTTGGTGTAGGCCGCGGTGTGCCCGGCCAGGAAGGCGCAGAAGTCGTCGACGATCTGCCGGTGCTCCTCGGGCGTGACCCGTCCGACGCAGGGAGCCGAGCATTTGCCGATGTAGCCGAGCAGGCACGGCCGGTCGGACAGCTGCGCGCGCCGGTACACGCCGTTGGAGCAGCTGCGCATGGGGAAGACCCGCAGCAGCGCGTCGACCGTCTCACGGATCGCCCACGCGTGCGCGTACGGGCCGAAGTACCGCACGCCCTTGCGCTTCGGCCCCCGCATCACCTGTACGCGCGGGATCTGCTCGCCGATGGTGACCGCGAGGCTCGGGTACGACTTGTCGTCCCGGTACTTGATGTTGAACCGGGGGTCGAACTCCTTGATCCAGGAGTACTCGAGCTGC
>JBOHCW010000322.1:0-3873 GCA_050725375.1 Actinocrinis sp.
GTGTTGACGGACGAGTTGGCGGGCAGGTTCACGCAGCCGGCGGTCAACAGTGAGCCGATCGCGATGGCGGCTAGCGCGACGCGGCGGATGGCCTTGGTGCGCAATGTGCGTGTGACACGCGATGTCATGCCTGGCCCCCTACTCGCTGTCCGTCACTGCTGGACACGTCACGCGCGCCTGCGTCGCCGCCGTCCTGCTCGACAACACGGTCGCTGTCGCCGTCGCCACTTGCACCTGTGTCCGCGCTCGTGCGTGCGTCTGAGTCCGCGCTCGTGTCCGCGCGACTCGCCCCCGGGTCTGCGTCCGGGCCGAGACCGGCGCCGACACTGCTGTCGAAGTCGGTGACCGACGGCTGATGGCCGGCGGGCTCATGGGACGCGTGCGGATCGAGCACGGTCCGATGATCAGATGATTGACGCTCCGCGGCCGTATGCGTATGACGGTCGGATCCGTCCGGACGCTGGCCCGCGGCGACTGTGCCGCGCCGCTGGCGCAGGTGGTGGCTGGAGTCCTCGGGCTCCAGCGGGATCGGCGAGCGCAGCAGTTCGACGCGCGTGTTGCGCGGCACGGTGAGCCTGAACTGCGAACCGCCGCCCGGCTCGCCCCAGGCCTGGAGCCAGCCGTGGTGCAGCCGGGCGTCCTCCAGCGCGATGGCCAGGCCGAGGCCGGTGCCGCCGGTCGTGCGCGCGCGTGCCGGGTCCGCGCGCCAGAACCGGTTGAACACCAGCGAGGACTCGCCGGGACGCAGTCCGACGCCGTGGTCGCGCACGGCCACCGCGACCGCGTCCTCAGAGGTCATGATCGTGATCGCCATCTCGCGGCCCTCGCCGTGCTCGATCGCGTTGACCACGAGATTGCGCAGGATGCGGTCGATCCGGCGCGCGTCCACCTCGGCGACGCACGGCTCGTCGGGCGCGTTGATCACCATGCGGCTGCCCTTGCGGTCGGCCAGCGGCTGCGAGCTGTCCACGACGCGCTGTACGAGGGCGCGCAGGTCGACCGGCTCGGCGTCCAGGATCGCGGCGCCGGCGTCGAACCGGCTGATCTCCAGCAGGTCCGCCAGCAGTTCCTCGAACCGGTCCAGCTGGTTCTGCAGCAGCTCGGCGGAGCGCGCGACGGCCGGCTCGAAGGACTCGCGCTCCTCGTGGATCAGGTCGGCGGCCATGCGCACCGTGGTCAGCGGCGTGCGCAGTTCGTGCGAGACGTCCGAGACGAAGCGGCGCTGGACGCGCGAGAGCTCCTCCAACCGGCGGATCTGGCTCTGCAGGTTGGCGGCCATCTTGTTGAACGAGGTGGCCAGCGAGGCCAGGTCGTCCTCACCGCGCGCCCGCATCCGCTCTTCGAGCCGGCCGGCGGCCAGCCGCTCGGCGATGCCCGCGGCCATCCGCACCGGGATGACCACCTGCCGGGAGACGAACCAGGCGATGGCGACCAGCGCGAACACCAGGATGAACCCGGCGATGACCAGCGAGAGCTCGACCAGTTGGAGGGTCTGCTCGTCCTGGCTGAGCGGGAAGACGTAGTAGACCTCGGCGGTCAGCACGACGCCCGTGTTGGTCGCCGACACGCGCTCGCCGAAGACGATCGTGTCGACGGTGGACGGCGGGTTCGTCGTGTACCCCATGGGCGCGTACACGTAGAACGCCGTACCGGGGTCGTGCCTTTGGACGGCGCTCTCGATGTTGGCCGGGAGACCGCCGGTCTGCAGTGTCGAGCAGCCGACCGGGATGGCCGGGGTGTTGGTGTCGCTGCCGCTCTTGGTGATGCTGACCACGACCTGGAACAGCGTGCTCTTGCACAGCGAGCGGTCCAGGTTCGTGGTGAGCACGCCGGTGTCGGTCGACGGGTCCACGTTCGTCGCGGACAGGGCCTGCTGCGCGCTGGAGAAACCGGCTTCGGCCTGTTCGGTGGCGGCGTCGAGGCGGGTGCTCAGGATGCCGTCGGCAACGCGCTGCGCGATGAAGTAGCCGAGGCCCACCGCGACGAACACCGAGAGGATCATGGTTACCGACACGACGCGGAACTGCAGCGAGCGGCGCCACCGGGAGGGCAGGTCGCGCAGTGCGTGGATGGCAGCGCGCAGCACGTGTCGCAGTTTCGCGCCCACGCTCCTGCCCATGACCTCACCGGTCCCGCTCTGCGTTATGTGTCTGACGCCGGGTCACGTGCGGCAGGCGCCGCGTGACCTCGCCCGTGCGGCGGACACACCCGGTCGGGAGCCCGGCGATCCGAGTCCCCCCTCTTCCGGGACGACGCAAATCGGACGTCTCGGGTTCCCGGGGGCACCCAGGACCAGGTCCGACGGGTTCAGGCCGGGCCGGCCTTGTAACCCACGCCGCGCACGGTGATGACGATCTCGGGCTTCTCCGGGTCGTGCTCGATCTTCGAGCGCAGCCGCTGCACGTGCACGTTGACCAGCCTGGTGTCCGCCGCGTGCCGGTAGCCCCAGACCTGCTCCAGCAGCACCTCGCGGGTGAACACCTGCCAGGGCTTGCGGGCGAGGGCGACCAACAGGTCGAACTCCAGCGGGGTCAGCGCGATCGACTCGCCGCCGCGCTTGACCGAGTGGCCCGCCACGTCGATCGACAGGTCGCCGATGTTGAGCGTCTCCGGTTTCGGCTCGTCCGCACGCCGCAGCCGGGCGCGCACCCGCGCCACCAACTCCTTGGGTTTGAACGGCTTGATCACGTAGTCGTCGGCGCCGGACTCCAGCCCGACCACCACGTCCACGGTGTCGCTCTTCGCGGTCAGCATCACGATCGGCACTCCGGATTCGGAGCGGATCTGCCGGCACACGTCGATCCCGTCGCGGCCGGGCAGCATCAGGTCCAGCAGCACCAGGTCCGGCTTGAACTCCCGGAAGGCGCCGAACGCGCGATCGCCGTCGGCCACCGCCGCGGTCTCGAAACCCTCGCCGCGCAGCACGATGCCGAGCATCTCGGCCAGCGCGGTGTCATCGTCGACGATGAGCACACGTCCCTTCATGCGCCACATCTTCGCATTAATTTCGCGGTCCGTGGTAACTATCCGCACACAGCGGGCCCGCAGACCTCGGTGAACGGTAGTGCGGCGGGCCGGTACGTGGCAGGATGTGGACCTGTTTCGGGGCGGGGCGCCACCGGGGCGGCGACTGACGAGGTGGGGATGCCAGAGGTTCCTGCGGCCTGGGCCGCACCCGGTGCTTCCGCGCCGGAAGTCAGTGCTGTGCCGCGCTCCGCGCCCTCGCGGGAGGCCGAGGCCCGCGGTCGGGGTGGTCTGCGCCCGATCCCGCTGCGCCCGCTGACCGTGCTCGAACTGATCGACGGCGCGATCGGCGCGGTGCGGGCGGTGCCGGCCGTGCTGATGGGCTGGGCCTCGGCGCTGGCCGCCGCGCTGGCGCTGGCCGACTTCGCGCTCACCTGGCTGTTCGACGCGGCGGCGGCCGCCGGGATCAGGGCGCATCCGCTGCTCTCGACGGACGATTTCGGCAACACCTACGTGGAGATCGGCAAGACCACCGGGCCGGCCACGTTCGGGATCGTCGTGGTCAGGGCGCTGCTGCCGATCGTGTGCTCCGGCTTCGCGGTCACTCTGATCGCGGGCCTGATCGCCGAGCCGGTCAAGCGCTACGTGGACGAGCCGGGCTCGATCCAGTCCCCGGCTCAAGCGCCGGCCCGCCTGGCGGGACAGTCGACCGCTTCGCCGTCGGGAGCGCCGTCGAACGGACGGCTGCTCGGCAGACTGCTGTTCACCGCGATCGTCGCCGTCCTGCCGGGCGCGATCTTCGTCGCGTTGTACGCCGTGACCACACTCGCGATGATCAACGGCCCGCAGGGCTCGTGGGGTGTCGCAGAGCTGTTCCTTACGTTGTTCGGTGTGCCTCTGGTGATCTGC
>JBOHCW010000323.1:0-2454 GCA_050725375.1 Actinocrinis sp.
CCGCGGTGGACGCCGCGGTCAGCGCCTGCTGGTCGGTCAACGCTATGGCCAGTTCGCCCGCGGCCGTCGGATGCAGCGGCGCCGCGGAGTGCATGCCCTGCACGTAGGGCTGCGCCGTGCACAGTTCGTGGCCCGAGAAGTCGGGCCGCACCGCGGTGAACCCGAAGGTCTGCGCGCCCTGGGTGAGCACCGTGTTGAGCGTGTTGAGACGCGCCTCGAGCACCTTGGTCTTCGCCGGGGTGAAGCCGTCGGGTCCGAGGCACTTCACGTTGGGGCCGAACGGGTCGAAATATGTGTTGATCAGAATCTGCGGATGCTGCGGCAGGTCGGCCAGGCCGTGCAGCAGTTGGTAGAACTCGCGGGTGAAGCCGGCCAGGTTGCTCTGGAAGTAGGCGGTCGAGACCTGGTCGTCGCAAGCCTGCGCGAGCACGCACAGCGCGGCCGTCGCGATCCACTCGATATCGTTCGCGCCGACGCTGACCACGACCACCTTCGCGCGATCGGCCTGCCGCAGCACGCTCAGCTGCGCGGGCGCGGTCTGCCCGCCGATGATCTGCGGCATGAGCAGACCGGTGTCCACGGTCGCGCCGCTGCACGCGAGGTTCAACACATTCCAGCCGTTGACCTGCGCAAGGTCCTCTGCGTAAGCGTCGATGCTGCGGCCGCACGCCTTGTCGAGCGCGGTCGCGTGCGGCACCGGCGGATTGCCGATCGCCGCGGCCGTCGAGTCGCCGATCACCACGGCCTGGTAACCGGGCAGCCGTGCGCCGACCGGCTCGGGCTCGCCGCCGAGCGCGCTGACGCCGACCAGATCGTTGAGCGACCTGACCTGACGCAGAGTCGACGGCGTGCCTGTGGCGAACAGGACGACCGCGCCGACGTTGACTACAACAGCCACGAGTGTGCCGAGCGAGACGACCTTAAGCATCCGGCGGTGCGTGTAGTGCCGGATGCCCGAGTAGGCGAGCAGCAGCAGGACGGCGAAGCCGGCCGTCACCAGCGTCTGCCACAGGAAGTACCGCTCCCAGCCGGAAACCAGGCTGTTGCTCAGTTGGCTCTGCACGTCGGAGCGCTGCGCGGAGGCCTGGACGAACTGGGTCAGCTGGCTGTTGATCGTGATGTGCGCCAGTTCCAGCTTCGGCCGGATCAGGCCGGAGAACTGAAGCGTGGTGGGCACCGACTGGCCGAACAGGTCCAGTTCGGCCGGCCCGGACAGCGAGAAGTCGGGCGTCGCGGCCCCGACCCGCAGCGTCTGGCCGGCCGTCGAGACCGACTGCGCGGGCGTGACCAGCAGGGCGAGCCAGGCCGCGGCCACCGCGACCAGCAGGGACGCGGCCGTGACGGCGACGGCTCGCCGGGTGCGTGGAAGCCGGTGCGCGAGCCAGGGCGCGAGGCGAGGTGAGAGCCATCGTGGGAGCCGCTGTGGCAGACGCCTCGGTGACAGACGCCGCGGTGATAGACGCCGCAGTGATAGACGCTGTGTGGGCCGCTTTGGGAGGCTGTACGGCAGTCTGTGCAGGACGCTGCGCAGAAGTCTGCCGGGCAGATGGCCGGTTCGGTTCAGCAAGGGCCGTCGCCCTTCCACTCAAGGCGCGCCGCGATGCATGACACGCCGTCTGTACGTGTATCCCCATTCCAACAACGGGATGCACGGTGCGAATCCCGCGAGCGTCGTCAGGGTCGGGCGAATCGGGACACGGCGGCATCATCTCACGCGTTCATGGCGCTCGCGTTTCCTCGCTGCTCACGCGGATCTCGCGCCGCACGCCCCTCCCGCATCCCGCCGCGATCACCGTCCAGCACAATGGACGCGTGCCGATCTCCCCGGAAACCGCCGCGCAGCCCGCCGGGTCCGCCCGCGGCGCAGCGCCCGCGCAGCCCAACGGACCCGCGACGATCCGGCACGGCGAGGGCACGCCGTACCTGGACCTGGACCGCGCGGCCTGGAGCGCTCTGCGCGAGCGCACCGCGCTGCCGCTGTCGGCGGACGAGGTCGAGCGGCTGCGCGGCCTCGGCGAGCGCATAGACCTCGACGAGGTGCGCGACATGTACCTGCCGATCTCGCGGCTGCTCAACCTGTACGTCGGCGCCGTGCACGGGCTGCGCAGCGCGCTGGAGACGTTCCTGCGCGGCGACGGCGACCACGCGGCCGAGGAGGAGGCGGTGCGCACGCCGTTCGTGATCGGCATCGCGGGCAGCGTCGCGGTCGGCAAGTCCACCACCGCGCGGCTGCTGCGCGAACTGCTGGCGCGCTGGCCCGAGCACCCGCGCGTCGAACTGGTCACCACCGACGGGTTCCTGATGCCGAACGCCGAGCTCCAACGGCGCGGGCTGCTGGCCCGTAAGGGCTTCCCCGAGTCGTACGACCGCCGGGCGCTGACCCGGTTCGTGGCGGACGTGAAGTCGGGACGGCCCGAGGTCACCGCCCCGGTCTACTCGCACCTGGTCTACGAC
>JBOHCW010000324.1:0-4695 GCA_050725375.1 Actinocrinis sp.
CCTTCGAGCAGGCCAACCCCTTCGACCACCTGTGGACCGACACCGAGTACGCGACGTACCTGAAGAACCTCGGCGCTTCCGGCAACGTGGCCGCCGCGGAGATCTTCCCGAGCGTGCTCGGCGCGCAGGCCGGCGACCCGCGCACCCGCTACCCGGACAGCTCGATACGCCCCTGGTTCGTGGTCTTCGACGGTGACGCGAACACGTACGTGAACGACGGCGACACACAGTGGTACGACGCGAACCACTATCTCGTCGTCGCCACCGACGCCTACGACGTGACGCCGGCGCTGTCGAGCACCGCCCCGTCGCTGTCCGACGCGCAGTCGCGCGTGGCGCTGCTCGCGAACGACAGTGTGTCGTTCGTCTCCACCGACTGGACCGTTTCGCCCGGAAACGGCGTGCTTTCCACGGTCCTGCCGCGCGGCTGATCCGGGCATAGTTCGCATACGTACACGAACCGCGGCCCCCGGCGCAGGGCCGCGTTTCTCACGGTACGGACACCTAACAGACGCTCAGATACATCCAGGTATTGTTGCGCGCAATCGTCGCCCGGCCGGGCGGCCGGCGTGAGAGCGAGGAGCCCGTGTTCGACGATTCCCTGTCCGACGACGGCTCAGCTCCCGACGCGTCAGACGGTCTCGCACTGCCCGGCGACCTCCCGCACGGCGGCACGATCTTCGCCGCGCCGGTGTTCGACGACCCGATCTTCGGCGACCGCGCGGCCGGGACCTCGCCGCTGGCCGCCGTGCACGGCCGGTTCGCGCGCCGGCTGCCCGAGATGGCCTTCGAGCCCGGCCTGGTCGCCGCCGTCGACCAGCACGCGGCAGCCATACGCGACATCGTCGACGGGCACCCGTCGCTGCGTGAGGCGCTGACGGACTATGTCCTCGGCTTCACCGACGCGCTGCGCGAAATCGACTGGTTCGCACACGAGGGTTACGACTTCGCTACGCTGCGCCTGACCGCCGTGTGCCACTTCATGCGCGAATACGGCGTGAGCGCCGCCTGATCGGCAGCGCCGCACGCACGCATTCCCTTCCGTTACGCGGACTTCTGCCCTAGAGCCGCGCACACTCTGTCAGGTATCGACTGCTACCTGTGACGGCATCAGTCGCTGTCGGCGTCACCCACCCATCGGTGTATTGGGGTTGCCCGGCGCCATGCCGGGACCGCCGGGCTGCCCGGGAGCGGCGGGTGGCGGATTCGGCCCGGACATCGACGGGCGCGGCGCGGTCTGCCCGCCCATCGCGTCGGAGTGTCCCGCCTGGTACGGGGTGCCGCGATTGGCCGCCGCGCTGCGAGCGTCGCTCTCCGCGGAGTTGAGCATCCGCTCCCAGCGTTCGCGCATCGGCTGGATCATGCCGCCTCCGACGCCGACCACGATCACGCCCACGATCGCCGCGAGCACCGCGGTCAGCAGCGGGCCGGTGATCGCGGTCGCGATGCCCGCCTGGCCGAGCGCGGCGATGACGCCGAGTCCGAGCACGAACACCGACGCGATCGTCGCGATCACGTTGCCGTACGAGAGGCTGGACAGCGCCCCGCCGACCAAGTCGCGCACCACACGTGCGATCGCCGCCGCGAGGATGACGATGATCACGGCCACGATGCCGCGCGGCAGCCATGCGACGACGCCGTTGATCATCGTGCTCACCGGGTTGCTGCCGAATACGCCGAGCGCCAGCTGAAGGGTGATCAGCAGCAGCGCGTAGTAAACGACCTTACACACCAGCGCGGTGGCGTCGTACTTGCTGTTGGCCAGCGCGCGGCTGACGCCGCCGTGTTCGGCCACCTTCTCGAAACCGACCTTGCGTAGCACGGTGTCCAGCACCCGCGCCAGCAGCCGGGCGATGAACCAGCCAATGGCGAAGATGACGATGAAGGCCACGAGCTTCGGCACGATCCGTGCGACCGCGCTCCATGCGTCGGTCAGGCCCTGGCTGAAGTTGATCGAGGCCGTTGTGATCTGATGCACCGTTGTCACCTGCTCTCCGACCGGGCCGCGCCGGTCGCGCGGATGCCCATATCAACTGTGGTAACACGCTGCATGGGCGCGCGCGCTCGGTGTAAGCCGAATGAGGTGGGGCGCGGCCGGGCCGGGCATCCGCGCGGTCGGACGGACAGTCAGACGGTGCGTTCGAACCGTCGCGTCGCCGAAGGGGGCACCGAGTCAGTGGCTTGTTGAACCGGCAAGTAACTGTCCGAAGCCGTTCGGCCACCCGGCGGGCGGGTGGCGCCTAATCCGCGCTCGGCTTGCGGTGCATCCGGTAGTGCAGGACCAGGAACGGGATGCCGAAGACCCAGAACGCGTGTTCGGCGCACAGCTCGCCGTCCGCGACGTACACGTCGAGCTGCTCGGCGAACCCGTGCACCGCCGCCGTCGTCAGTTCGCGCTCCTCGCCCTCGATGTACGTGAGGTAGTGCCCGGGATGCGTCAGCTGCTCGCTGCGGCTGCTGAGGGTCAGCCCGCCGTCCGGCCGCATGCTCGGTGCCAGCGTCGCGGTGAAGCTCGCCTGCGGCAGCGGGAAGCCGACGCTGACGTAGCCGCGGTCCTCGTGCCGGTACGTCGTGTAGACGCCGATGTAGATCGGCTCGTCGTTGTCGGCGAACGAGCGGATCCAGCCGCGCACGGCCACTTCGTCGTCGTGGTCCGGCGTCGAGATCGTGTCGATCCGGCTGCGGATGCCGCGCTGCGTCTCGCGCTGGTTCATCGGCACGCTGGCCTGGCCGAGCGGGCGGGCCAGCAGGTTGCGGTAGAGCAGGTAGCCGGGGCGCACCCACAGCCGCCACTCGGGCACGATGTCGAGGGTGAAACGCGTGGTGTGCTCGTAGAACTCGCGCACGCGCGGGTCGACGTGTGAGGGGTCGAAGTCGGGTCCGGCCAGGGCGTCGAGCGAGGCGACGATGCCGACGTCGGCCGCGTCCGGGGTGTAGGTGCCGCCGAGCACGTCGGCCAGTTCACTGATGTAGCCGGTGCCGACGTACTTGTGCCGCGATTCCAGCGGCACCACGAACGGCAGGTCCTCGGCGTGTACGCGCTCTGCCAGCATGCTGACCTGTGCCTCGCGGAACAGCAGCGCCGAGAGCACCCGGAAGCCGACCACGGACGTCGTCGCGACCACGGCCGCCGACGCGGTCCGGCGCCGCAGCGCGAAGGCGGCGCCGACCGCCGCCCCGACCACGGGCCCGAGCGCGACCTTCTGCGGCCGCAGACCCATCGCACCGGCCGCGGCGCCGCTGACCGTGCCGACGGTCAGCGGTCCGGCGTCGGTGCTCTTCCCGGCGATCCAGCCCAGCGGGGCGCTGAGCGCGCCGCTGCTGATGATGCGCGCCCACAGCTCGGGGATCTGTCCCGGTTTCTGCCGCGCCCGCGCCACCGCCTCCGCCGCGCCGAGCAGGCCCGCGCCCGTGAGCGCGCCGAGCAGCCCGGCCCGCGCGCCGCGGTGCGATGAGAGCGCCGCCCCCGCGATGGCGCCGAGTATCCCGGCCTGCGCGACCTGTTCCTGACGGGTCGGCCCGTTCCTTCGCTCATCCGCCACGCGGGTAACCTACCCCGTCCGGCGCGGCCGCGACCTCATCTCAGCTCTCGGAGATGGTCGCCGCAGGCAGCCCCGCCGTCGGGGCGATGAGTGACGGTCGCGGTGTCGGTATGTAGCCGCGAGCGGCGCGGAGGGCGCCCGGCTCACGGTGCGCACGCGGCACCGTTCGAAGCCTCCGAGCGAGGCCGGGGAGGGGAATCGTCCCGTGACTACCGACATGACCGAAGAATCCGAGGCCGGGCAACCGCGCTTCACGCGCCGCCAACGGCTGATCCTGCTGGTGCTGGTCGGCGCCGGATTCATGTTCGCCATCGACCTGACCATCCTGAACATCGCGCTGCCGCTGGTGGGCGCGGGCGTGGGGCTGGGCCTGACCGGCCTGCCCTGGGTCATCTCCGCATACGCACTGCCGGCCGCCGGCTTCACCCTGCTGTTCGGCCGGCTGGGCGACCTGTTCGGCCGGCGCAGGCTGTTCCTGGCCGGTATCGGCCTGCTGGTCGCGGCCTCGGTGCTCGGCGGCTTCTCGACGGGCCCGGCCGTGCTGCTGACCGCCCGGACGCTGCAGGGCCTCGCCGCCGCGCTGGCGATCCCGTCGGCCCTGGCGCTGCTGACCACCACCTTCTCGGAGGCCGCGCGGCGCGCCCGCGTCCTCGGCCTGAACGGCGCCGTGCTGACCAGCGGGTTCACCGTCGGCGCACTCGTCGGCGGCACGCTGATCAACTGGCTCGGCTGGCGCGCCGCGTTCTTCATCAACGTCCCGGTCGGTGTCGCGGTCCTGGTGTCCACTCCGCTGCTGATCGGTGAGACCGCGCGGCCGGGACGCACGAATCTGGACCTGCCGGGAGCCGTGGCCGTGACCGGCGGCCTGGTCGCCGTGATCTACGCCGTGCTGCAGAGGAACATCCCCTCGGCGATCGCCGGTGTCGTCCTGCCATCCCCGCCGGCGTGCTCTCCGGCAGGTTCCTCGGCCGGTTCGGCACCCGGAAGGTCCTGGCGGTCGGCCTGCTCGTCCAGGCGCTCGCACCACTGCCCGTGGTCTACCTCGGCGCGCACCGCTGGTCGCTCGCGATCCTGGTCCCGGCGTTGTTCGTCACCTTCTTCGCGCACGTGGTCAACATCGTCGCGTACACGGTGACCGGCACGGCGGGGCTGG
>JBOHCW010000325.1:0-6506 GCA_050725375.1 Actinocrinis sp.
CCGCTGCCGTTCGTCTCCTACGGCGGCTCGTCGATGTTCGCCAACTTCATCGCGGTCGGCCTGCTGGAGAACGTGCGCCTGCGCTCGACCAGGTAGCCTGAGGAGGTGGTTACCTCCGTCTGGCCCGAGCTCGAGTCCCTCCTTCCGTCGGTGCGCAAGCCGATCCAGTACGTCGGCGGCGAGCTGAACTCCACGGTCAAGGACTGGGACTCGTGCGACGTGCGCTGGGCGTTGATGTACCCGGACGCGTATGAGATCGGGCTGCCCAACCAGGGCGGCATGATCCTCTACGAGGTGCTCAACGAGCGCGAGGGCGTGCTGGCCGAGCGCACCTACTCGGTGTGGCCGGACCTCGAAGCGCTGATGCGCGAGCACGGCGTGCCGCAGTTCACCGTGGACGCGCACCGGCCGATCGGCGCGTTCGACCTGTTCGGCCTGTCGTTCTCCACGGAGCTCGGCTACACGAACATGCTCACCGCGCTGGACCTGGCCGGCATCCCGCTGGCGGCCGCGGACCGTGACGAGTCGCACCCGGTGGTCATCGCCGGCGGCCACGCGGCCTTCAACCCGGAGCCGATCGCCGACTTCATCGACGCGGCCGTGCTCGGCGACGGCGAGCAGATCGTGCTGACGATTTCCGACCTCGTGCGCGCGTGGAAGGCCGAGGGCCGTCCCGGCGGCCGCGACGAACTGCTGATGCGGCTGGCCCGGACCGGCGGCGTGTACATCCCGCGTTTCTACGACGTCGAATATCTGCCGGACGGCCGGATCAAGCGCGTGGTGCCGAACCGGTCCGGCGTGCCGTGGCGGGTGTCGAAGCACACGGTGACGGACCTCGACGAGTGGCCCTACCCGAAGCAGCCGCTGGTGCCGCTGGCCGAGACCGTGCACGAGCGGATGAGCGTGGAGATCTTCCGCGGCTGCACGCGCGGCTGCCGGTTCTGCCAGGCCGGGATGATCACCCGCCCGGTGCGCGAGCGCTCGATCACCGGCATCGGCGAGATGGTGCAGCGGGGCCTGGCCGCCACCGGCTACGAGGAGGTCGGCCTGCTCTCGCTCTCGTCCGCCGACCACAGCGAGATCGCCGACGTCGCCAAGGGGCTGGCGGACCGGTATGAGGGCACGCAGACCTCGCTCTCGCTGCCGTCCACGCGCGTCGACGCGTTCAACATCGACCTGGCCAACGAGCTGTCGCGCAACGGCCGGCGCAGCGGTCTGACGTTCGCGCCCGAAGGCGGCAGCGAGCGCATCCGGCGGGTCATCAACAAGATGGTCAGCGAGGAAGACCTGATCAAGACGGTGACGGCCGCGTACTCGGCGGGCTGGCGGCAGGTCAAGCTGTACTTCATGTGCGGACTGCCGACCGAGACCGACGAGGACGTGCTGCAGATCGCGGACATGGCGCGCAACGTGATCAAGGCGGGCCGGGCGGCCACCGGCAGCCGGGACATCCGGTGCACCGTCAGCGTCGGCGGCTTCGTGCCCAAGCCGCACACCCCGTTCCAGTGGGTCGGCCAGCTCGGCGCCGAGGAGACCGACGCGCGCCTGATCAGGCTCAGGGACAAGATCCGGGCCGATCGCGACTACGGAAAGGCGATCGGCTTCCGTTACCACGACGGCCAGCCCGGCATCGTCGAGGGCCTGCTCAGCCGGGGCGACCGCCGCGTCGGCAAGGTGATCCGCGCCGTGTACGAGGACGGCGGCCGCTTCGACGGCTGGAGTGAGTTCTTCTCGTACGAGCGCTGGATGCGGGCCGCCGACCGCGCCCTGGAGGACGAGCCGGTCGACGTGCCCTGGTACACCACCCGCGACCGCGACCAGGTCGAAGTGCTGCCCTGGGACCACCTCGACTCCGGCCTGGACCGCGAGTGGCTGTGGGAGGACTGGCAGGACGCCCTGCGCGAGGTCGAGGTGGACGACTGCCGCTGGACCCCCTGCTTCGACTGCGGGGTGTGCCCGCAGATGCAGACCGAGATCCAGGTCGGCCCGACCGGCAAGAAGCTGTTGCCGCTCACGGTAGTGAACGCGTGAACGAGCAGTGCGTGAACGAGCAGTGCGTGAACGAGCGGTGCGTGAACGAGCAAGTGCGTGAACGCGTGGACGCGGGAGTCTGAGGTAGCAGCAGCAGAGATCTGAGGTAGCGAAGGGGTGGCGCGGCAGCTGGCGCGCCAGGTTTCGTCGGTGGTGTGACGTAATGTCAGTCCTATGTCACGGAGGGTGACATGAGCGACGAGTACACGGAGCGACCGATGGCCGCAGAGCCTCTTTGGGATATCAACACCGCGATGCACGAGCGAGCCGCCAGCACGTTTACGCAGAACCTCACCGTAGAGCAATGGGAGGCGATGCCTGAAGACCTATGCCGCGTCATCGAGGTGCTCGACGGCAGCATTGTCTTCATGCAGTCGCCTACGGAGGATCACCAGGGCGCTTCACTTAGCATCGCTTACGCGTTGAGGCGAGATGCGCGCGCCTATGCGACGTCCAACGGTCTGTGTCTTGCAACCACCCAGGATTACGATCTGCGCATGGCCGCTGTGCCCTTATACCAGCGGCGTCCTGACGTCATCGTTTACCGGTGTATCAAGCAAGGAGAACGTCCTGGTCCGCAGGACACTCTCCTGGTCGTCGAGATCGTCTCGCCGTCGAGCCGTGTCATCGACAAGATCGACAAGCTAAGTGAGTACGCCGCAGCCGGCGTGCCTCACTACTGGGTCGTCGAAACCCGAAACGGGGCCATCTCGGCCGTCACCTGGTACGCACTGCCTCCGAATGACAAACGCTACGAGATACACGCGTGCTGGACGCCGGCCGGGACGCCGGAGGGCATCCGGGCCGACGAACCCTTCCCGGTGCGCATCTCATGGGACGAACTGGCCTTCTGATCGCTGTCCAGTGCTAGGTGACCGGCGGTGATCGTCGATTACTTGCCGGTAACCTGGTCTGGATTCGGGGGTGGCGCACCCTTAGGCTTTGCGTTATGACGACGAGCGGCCTGACCCCGCAGACGACCGGCTCCGGCCCGGCCTCCGGCCACACCCCCGGCACTGGTTCCGGTGCTGGTGGCGGCCCCGCGCGGCCCGGGGTCAACCCGGCCCGGCTGGAGTCGATCCGGCCCCACCTGCCCCGCGAATTCGTCGCGCGGCTGGTGGAGGACGTGGTGGTCGCCTCGTCCGCCGGGACCGCGCCGATCCACGCGCCGCTGACCGGCGAGGTCATCGTCGAGCTGCCGCAGTCCGGGCCCGGAGACGTGCGGCACGCCTTCCAGAAGGCGCGCGCCGCGCAGCCGACCTGGGCCGCACGTCCGGTTCGTGAGCGGGCCGCGGTTTTGCGCCGCCTGCACGACCTGTTGTTCGACAACGAACCGCATCTGCTGAACCTGATACAGATCGAGACCGGCAAGGCCCGGCTGCACGCCTATGAGGAACTGGCCGGCTCGGCCGCCGCGCTGCGGCACTACGCCGCGGCCTCGGCCGGGTATCTCAAGGACCGTCGACGGCCCGGCATCCTGCCCGGACTGACCAAGGTGTCCGAGGTGCGCCACCCCAAAGGGGTGATCGGCCTGATCACACCGTGGAACTACCCGCTCGCGCTCGTCGTCATGGACATCGCGCCCGCGCTGATGGCCGGGAACGCGGTCGTGCACAAGCCGGACAACGCCACCGCGCTGACCGCTCTGTACGTACGCCAGTTCGCCGTGCGCGCCGGGCTGCCGGAAGAGGTGTGGCAGATCGTTACCGGCGAGGGCCCGGTCACCGGGCCGGCCGTGGTCGACCACGCCGACTACGTCGCCTTCACCGGGTCTACCCGCACCGGCCGGCAGGTCGCCCAGCAGGCCGCCGGGCGGCTGATCGGCTGCTCCCTGGAACTCGGCGGCAAGAACGCGATGATCGTGTTCGACGACGCGGATCTGGACAAGGCGGTGCAGGGTGCGATCCGCGGCTGCTTCTCCTCGGCCGGGCAGCTGTGCGTGTCCGTCGAACGGCTGTACGTGCACTACTCGCTGCACGACCAGTTCGTCGAGCGCTTCGTCACCGAGACCAAGGCCCTGCGGCTGGGCGCCGGGCTCGACTACAACGCCGACGTCGGCTCGCTGACCTCGACCAGGCAGCTCGAAGCGGTGACCATGCATGTCGAGGACGCCCGCGCCAAGGGCGCGAAGGTGATGTCCGGCGGCCGGCGCCGTCCCGACATCGGCTCGCTGTTCTACGAGCCGACCATCCTGGCCGGGGTGACCCCGGGCATGTCCGTCCACGGCGAGGAGACCTTCGGCCCGGTCGTGTCCGTCTACGGATTCCGCAACGAGGCCGAGGTGCTGGAGCTGGCCAACGCCACGTCGTACGGTCTGAACTCGTCCGTCTGGACCCGCGACACCAAGCGTGCGCGGGAGATGGCCCTTCGGCTGCACACCGGCATGGTCAACGTGAACGAGGCGTACGGAGCGGCCTTCGGCTCGGTCGGCGCCGCGATCGGCGGCATGGGCGACTCAGGACTCGGACGCCGCAACGGCGCCGAGGGCATCTGGCGGTACACCGAGATCCAGACGATTGCCCGACAGACCCTGCTTCCGCTGTCCCCTTGGTTCGGGATGTCCCAGGCCCGCTACACGAAGCAGCTCACCACCGCACTGCGGCTGCTCAAGCGGCTCGGCCTGAAGTGATGCGGGAAACCGCGCCGACCTCAGGGGTCTCCGATCAAGGCCCCGGCTAGCAGAAGCGGGTAAAGAATTGGTAATGTCTGCTACCCCGCTATCGGCCGACCCGTCGCCGCCGGTAGCGTGGAGGGGCAGATGGCACCGAAACCGTCACCTCTGCGAGGGCCCTGGGGCTTGGGGGAGCGCGGGAATGGTGGATCTGACAACCTAACAGTTGTCCTGAACACAGACTTCCTGAATGACGGGGATGGTGAAAATGGCTGGATCCTTTAACACAGACGCCGCGACGATGCAGAAGGCGGGACAGCAGGTTCAGCAGGTCAGCGACGAGATCGGCCAGGAGCTGCGGTCGCTGCTGAACCAGCTCGAGCCGGTCGCCAGCAGCTGGAAGGGTGCTGCCGCCTCGGCGTTCCAGCAGCTCATGCAGCGCTGGCAGGAGGACGCATCCAAGCTGACTCAGGCTCTCCAGGGCATCGCCGAGATGCTCGACTCGACCAACAAGAATTACACGCAGGTTGAAGACTCCAACTCGTCGCAGATCGGCCAGATCCTCAGCGGCCTGGGTTAATCCACCGCACGAGCGCGAGCACGGCCGCCCGACGCGCGGCATCAAGGATCGCAAACCCGCCGCGAGACGGGGCTTCAACTTACGAGGGGAGTAGCAAGACATGAGTTACGGTGGTGGTGGCGGCGCGATGCTCGTCACGTTCGAGACGATCGCGCAGGCCTCGCAGAACGTCAGCCGGACCTACAACAACCTGACCCAGAAGCTGGACGATCTGCACAGCTTCCTCGCTCCGATGGTTGCGGAGTGGACCGGTTCGGCGTCCGAGCAGTACCAGCAGAAGCAGCAGCAGTGGACGCAGGCCCAGACGGACCTGCAGAACGTGCTGCAGACCATCGGTCGCGTGCTGGACGAGACCCGCTCGTCCTACCAGCAGACCGAGACGGCCAACACCAGTTCCTGGACCTAAGCCGCGCGGCTCGGCTAGGGTGGCGGCGTGCTTCGTTCGCGGCGATTTAGCTATGGCTTTCCGGCAGGTCCGGTGAGCCCGGTGGTCGCGCGCTGACGAAGTCGGCCAGATCTCACACGGCGCCCCGGACCTCACGGTCCGGGGCGCCGTCGCGTTCGCAGGGGCCGTGTGTCCGGTCGGCGCCTTTCCACACGACAATGCCGATCGCATCGCGGAACGCGAGCGAGCCGGCACCGCCGGAAAGGACCCAACGATCGTGAACGCCACCGAAGCCCCTCGCGCCGCCGAAGTCGACGACCAACCGGCCGATGCCGATGCCGCTGCCGCCGCCGCGTCGTCCGCTCCCACGGCCCTCGAACCCGCGAGCGCGCCGCCGTCCCACTCGCCTAAGAGTTCTGATACACGGCGTACTCACGCCCCCTCTCCCGCTCCGTCGAGCTCCGCGTCCCCCTCCCCGTCAGGGGTCCTGTCCGGCCGCGAACGAATCGACGCGCTGGACGCGCAGATCGCCGAGCTGGTCGCGCGCCGCATCGAGGTCTCCCGGCAGATCCAGACCGCCCGGATCGCCGACGGCGGCCGGCGCGTGGACCTGCGCCGCGAGACCGAGGTCATCGCCCGCTACTCGGCCGCCCTGGGCCGCCCCGGCACCGCGATCGCGATGGCGCTGCTGGAACTGGGCCGCGGCCGGGCGTAACCGGTCGTCGGATCAGTCGTTGTCCACCGCGGACGGGCCGGGGCGAACGGCCCGGGCCGGACCGAGCGACTAACCGGCCCGCGGCTGTGGGACCTCGCCCCGGCGCGGTGCCGTCGGCAGGGGACAGTCGGCAGGCGCCCGTGTGTCCAGCCGGGTCTTCGCGGCCGGCCGCGCTCGGCACGTC
>JBOHCW010000326.1:0-8563 GCA_050725375.1 Actinocrinis sp.
CTTGGCGCGCTCGGCACGTGCTCCGAGGCACTGCGTAACGCGGGGCTCGCCGAGTAACGCGCCATCGAGTGCGTGCGGCATCGAGTACAGGCATGCGGCATCGAGTACGTAGGACACGGTGCCGCGATGGTTGATTCGGTACTTCTGAATGGGCGCTTGACTAGACGCTGCCGCGCGGATGCTGCCTGAACAGCCACTGTCCGTATGGGACGTGGGGCGGACCTTACCGGGGTCGGATTCGAACAGGCGTCTACCAGCAGGTACGTTGGAGCGGTGACGACTGTCCTGCTGATCCGGCACGGCCGATCCACCGCCAACGCCTCAGGCGTGCTGGCCGGGCGGACGCCGGGCATCGAACTGGACGAGCGCGGCCTGGCCCAGGCCGCCGTCCTCGCCGAGCGGCTGTCCGCCGTGCCGCTGTCCGCCGTGGTCAGCAGCCCGCTGGAGCGCACCCGTCAGACGGCTGAGGCGCTCATGGCGGGCCGCGAGGGCACCCCGCTGCACGTGGACGAGCAGCTTTCCGAGTGCGACTACGGACACTGGTCCGGACGCGACCTCAAAACCCTGGCCAAGGAACAGCTGTGGAAGACGGTGCAGGCGCACCCCGCCGCCGTGGTCTTCCCCGGCGGCGAGGCGATGGCGGCGATGTCCGCGCGCGCCGTCACCGCGATCCGCCGCTGGAACGCCGAACTCGGCGAGAACGCGACCTACGCGGTCGTCTCACACGGCGACATCATCAAGGCCATCGCAGCCGACGCGCTCGGCATGCACCTCGACCTGTTCCAGCGGCTCCAGGCGGACCCGTGCTCGATCACGGTGATCCGTTACACCGCGACCCGCCCGTTCCTGCTGCGCCTGAACGACACCGGAGGCGACGTCGGCGGCCTCATCCCGCCGAAACGCCGTAGCAGGCGCTCCGCCGCGCACTCGCATACAGCCGAGGGCGACGCCGCGGTGGGCGGCGGAGCAGGAACACCCTGAAACCGCGTAGGCTCGGACCGACGTGATCGCGTCACGAACCGCGTCACGATCCGCGTGGCGAACCGACGAGCTCGATACCGCGACCGCAGCGCCGAGAAGCGCAGCGCGCGTGCAGTAGAGGGAGGCTGGCACCGTGCCGAGGCACCTGTTCGTATACGACCCGCCGGAGCGGTTCGTGGCCGGCACCGTCGGCGAACCCGGCTCGCGCTCGTTCTTCCTGCAAGCGCGCTCCGGGCCGCGGGTGACCTCTGTCGCCCTGGAGAAGGAGCAGGTCGCGCTGCTCGCCGAACGGCTTGAGGAGCTGCTCGACGAGATCGTGCGGCGCACCGGCGGCGGCGCCACGGTGCCGGCCGCCGCCCCGACCGACCTGACCGACAACGAACCGCTGGAGCAGCCGATCCTGGAGGAGTTCCGGGTCGGCTCGCTCGCCCTGGCCTGGGACGAGCCGCGCTCGCGGGTCGTGATCGAGGCCGGCGCCATCACCGAGGACGAGAACCCGGCCGAGCCGCTGTCCGATGATCAGACCGCGGAGGCGCCCGACGCGCTGCGGGTGCGGCTGAGCGGCGGTCAGGCGCGTGCTTTCGCGGCGCGTGCGCAAGCCGTGGTCTCCGCGGGACGCCCGCCGTGCCCGCTGTGCGAGCTGCCGCTCGACCCCGAGGGGCACGTGTGTCCGCGCCAGAACGGATACCGCCGCCGGACGGCGGCGTGACCGACCCGCTGCTCGACGGCGAGCTCAAGGTCGAGGGCCGGCTGACCGACGCCTCGAACGCCACGCTGTACTGCGTCGCAGTGCTCGGTGAAGGCGACCGGGCCGCGTCCGTCACCTGCGTCTACAAGCCGATCGCGGGGGAGAACCCGCTGTGGGACTTCCCGGACGGCACGCTCGCCGCGCGCGAGGTCGCGGCGTACGAGGTCAGCGTGGCGCTCGGCTGGAACCTCGTGCCGGACACGATCATGCGCGACGGCCCGTACGGACCCGGCATGTGCCAGCGGTGGATCGAGACGGACGGGGCCGAAGACGGCGGGCAACTGCTCGCGGTGCTGCCCGGGGACGTCAAGGAGGCGGACCTCGTCGACTGGTGCCCGATCATGCGCGTAGGCGTCGGCGACGATGAGGAGGGCGTCCTGGTGCACCGGGACGCCGAGTCGCTGCGGCGTATCGCGTTGTTCGACGTGGTTATCAACAACGCGGACCGTAAAGGCGGCCACCTGCTGCCTGTGGGCGACGGTCACGTGTACGCGATCGACCACGGCGTCGCGTTCCACACCGAGGACAAACTGCGAACCCTGCTGTGGGGCTTCGCGGATCGCCGGCTGACCGCGTCCGAGATCGCCGATCTCAAGCGGATCAAGGCCGACAGCGCGCTGCGAGAGCGGCTTGGAGCGCTGCTCGCCCGGGACGAGATCGACGCGTTCAGCGCGCGCATCGACGCGCTGCTGGCCGTCGGCCGGTTCCCCGGGCCGGAGGGTCGGCGCCGACCGATTCCGTGGCCGTTGGTCTGACGCGCGAAGGCGGCGCGTACTCGTCACCTCGTGCGCGAGGCGGAGGCGGCGTCGAGGGCGGGTCGCTCTTGATCGCGGACAGCCTTTACAGTGGACCGCATGGAAGCCTGGCCCACGAACAACCCGCCCGCTCTGCCCGGACACGGAGTGCCCCTGCGTCTTCGCGATACGTCCACGGGCACGCAGGTCGCCTCACCGGCGAGGAGCGCGAGTGACGGGCCGGCCCGTATCTACGTGTGCGGAATTACACCTTATGACGCGACGCACATCGGTCATGCCGCGACGTACATCGCCTTCGACCTCGTACAGCGAGTGTGGCGCGACAACGGGTACGACCTGCGCTACGTGCAGAACGTCACAGACGTCGACGATCCGCTGCTGGAGCGAGCCGAGAAGACGGGCACCGACTGGAAGGTGCTCGCCCTCAAGGAGACGGCGCTGTTCCGCGAGGACATGACCTCGCTGCGCGTGCTGCCGCCCTACCGGTACATCGGCGCGGTCGAGTCGATCCCGCTGGTCGTCAAGCTGGTCGAGCGCCTTATGGACAGTGGCGCGGCGTACCGCGTCGACGACGACGTGTACTTCGACGTGCACAGCGACGCCGACTTCGGCACGGTCTCAGGGCTCGACCCCGCGGTGCGGGAACAGATCTTCGCCGAGCGCGGCGGCGACCCGAAGCGCCCGGGCAAGCGGCACGCGCTCGACTGCCTGCTGTGGCAGGCCGAGCGCCCCGGCGAGCCGGCCTGGGACACCGCGCTCGGCCGCGGCCGCCCCGGCTGGCACATCGAATGCGCCGCGATCGCGCTGGAATACCTCGGCAGCGGCATCGACGTGCAGGGCGGCGGCAGCGACCTGTCGTTCCCGCACCACGAGATGGGCGCGGCCGAGGCGCAGGTGGTCACCGGCGAGCGCCCGTTCGCGAACGCCTACGCGCACGCGGGGATGGTCGCGCTCGACGGGGAGAAGATGTCGAAGTCCAAGGGCAACCTGGTCTTCGTCTCCAAGCTGCGCGCGGACGGCCACGACCCGATGGCGATCCGGCTGGCGATCCTGGCGCACCATTATCGATCGGACTGGGAATGGTTCCCCGCCGACCTTGAGGCCGCGGAGCGCAGACTGGCCCGCTGGCGTGCGGCGGTTTCACGCCCGGACGCGCTTGCGGCCGACGGCGTGCTCCAGGCGGTCCGCGAGCGGCTGGCCGACGACCTGGACTCGCCCGGCGCGCTCGCGGCCGTGGACGCCTGGGCCGACGCAGTGCTCGAAGGTACCGGACCCGACGGTAACGGCGCGGACCCCGGCCAGTCGCCCGACTCCGCCGACTCCGCCGCGCCCGGCCTGGTCTCGCGGGCCGTCGACGCGCTACTCGGTATCGCACTGTAGTCGGAAGATCACACTTGGTCGGAATGTGTTGCCGCGGCCTCGATGTTCTGTCTAGACTGTCTAGGTAAGCGAAAGCGGCGAGCGGTCAGGACGCGGGAGGTCTCGTGAGCGCCACGAAGCAGGAGTCGCACTGGCAGATCCAGGAGGCCAAGCAGCGTTTCAGCGAACTGATCCGCTCCGTCCAGGCGGACGGGCCGCAGTTCGTGACCAAGCACGGGGAGGAGATCGCCGTCGTGATCGACATCGAGGAGTACCGGCGCCTGCATCCCGAACCGGGGCCGCGCAAGAGCTTCAAGGACTGGCTGCTGAGCGGACCGAAGGCGGACGACGAGTTCGTCGACCGGCTGGGCCGGCGACCGAAGCACTACGACGCGGGCGAGGACCTCGACATTTTCGCCGGCCCCGATTTCGAGTGAGAGGGCGGTGACCCGGCCCGTGCCCGGAATACGGCCCGGAATACGGCCCGGGGCCGGCAACGGCGTCCGGAGCAAAAGCGCAGCGAAGGGGTAGGCAGGTCGCGGCCATGTACGTGCTCGACACCAACGTCCTGTCCGAGACGGTCAGGCGTAATCCGCATCCGAACGTGATCGCCTGGATCGAGTCGGTCCCGGACCACCGGCTGCACACCAGCGTGATCGTCATCGGCGAGCTGCGCAGGGGAGTGCAGCGCCAGGCGCGCACCAACCTGCCCGCCGCCCGGCGCCTGGACGCGTGGCTCGACGAGGTCGTCGACTCCTACGCCTTCGGCGAGCGGCTGCTGCCGGTCAGCCTGCAGGACGCGTTCGCCTGGGGCCGCATCACCGCGGACGAGAAGCTGCCGCACGTCGACGCGCTGATCGCCGCGCAGGCCCTGTCGAGGGACTGGACCGTGGTGACCAGGAACGTCAAGGACTTCGAACGCAGCGGCGTGCGCCTGCTCAACCCCTTCGAGTTCGACCCCGAGGGCTCAGAGGGCTCAGAGGGCTCAGAGGTCTGAGAGGTCTGAGAGGTCTGAGGGGCGGTCGGTCCCGCTTCGCCGCGCCGTTCCCGGACCAGCCCCCCGACGCAGGCTGCCCCGCGAAGGAGCCCGACGAAGAAGGACCCCGGTCAACCAGGGTCCTGATGGTGTGGCCGCGAGACGGGGGTCCCGGACCCGGCGCCGCTAGAGTCCCGGCGGACCGTCGTCGGCGCCGCCGCGGCGGCGCCGCTCGTGCCGGCGCAGGTAACGCTCGAACTCGCGGGCGATGGCCTCGCCGCTGGCCTCGGGCAGTTCGGCGGTGTCCTTCGCCTCCTCCAGGGTGCGCACGTACTCGGCCACCTCGGAGTCCTCGGCGGCCAGCTCGTCCACCCCGGTCTCCCAGGCGCGCGCCTCCTCAGGCAGGTCGGCCAGCGGGATCGTCAGATCGAGCACGTCCTCGATCCGGCGGATCAGGGCGAGCGTCGCCTTGGGGCAGGGCGCCTGCGCCACATAGTGCGGCACCGCGGCCCAGAAGGAGACCATGTCGATCTCCTCGTGCCGGGCCATCTCCTGGAGCACGCCGTTGATGCCAGTCGGGCCCTGTAACGTCGGCTTGTCCAGGCCGTGCGCGCCCTGGAGCTCGTCGTTGTTGGACGAGCCGCTGACCGGCACCGGGCGGGTGTGCGGAACATCGGCCAGCAACGCGCCGAGCGAGACGATCGTGGTCACGCCCAGGTCGCGGGCCAGGTCGAACAGCTCCTCGCAGAACGAGCGCCAGCGCATGTTCGGCTCGATGCCGTGTACCAGCACCACATCGCGGAAGCCCGGCTCACCGGACCGAGCAGCCGCGCCGCCGGCGCTTCCCGCCGCGTTCGCGCCGTTGTCCGCACCGGCGCCGGCCGCCGAGCCGGCGCTGGCAACCGGGACCCGGGCCACCGAGAACCGGGTGGTCGGCCAGACGATCTCGCGCTCGCCCTCGTCGTCCAGGGCCAGTACCGGACGGTTGACCTGGAAGTCGTAGTAGTCCTCGGCGTCCATCGCGCCGAACAGGTCGGCGTCGAGCACGTCGGCCAGATGCCGGACCGCGTTGGACGCGGCGTCGGCGGCGTCGTTCCACCCCTCGAACGCCGCGACCATCACCGGGTCGACCAGCTCGGGCAGCTCCTCGAGCTCGATCACCCGCGCCTCCTCGTCCTCATCCGGCCCTGCGCGACGCGCGCCCAAGGCAGTACACGATCCGATACACCAAACACACTGCCAGACGGTGCGCACGCAGCGCTTGCCGCTTTCAGCCTACGCCCGTGAGACGCTTTGCCGCCGACCGCGCGCCCCTCGGTACCCTTGATGAGCGAAGCACAAAGGTTCCGCCCCGTGGAAAGGACCGCCCATGGTCTCGACAGCAGCAGATCTGCGCAGAGCACTGTCCGAGCGCGTAGTCGTCGCTGACGGGGCGATGGGAACGATGCTGCACGCGCAGAACCCCACCCTCGACGACTACCAGGGTCTGGAGGGCTGCAGCGAAGTCCTCAACGCCACACGCCCGGACATCGTGCGTTCTGTGCACGACGCGTACTTCGCCGTGGGCGTCGACTGTGTGGAAACCAATACGTTCGGCGCAAATCTCAGCGCGCTCGGCGAATACGACATCGGACACCGGATCGGCGAGCTGGCCGAGAGCGGCGCCCGCATCGCCCGCGAGGTGGCCGACGGCTACAGCACCGCGGACCGGCCGCGCTGGGTGATCGGCTCGATCGGGCCGGGCACCAAGCTGCCCAGCCTCGGCCACCTGCCTTACGCGGCCCTGCGCGACGGTTACGAGCAGCAGACCGCCGGCCTGGTCGCCGGCGGCGTGCACGCGCTGCTGATCGAGACCAGCCAGGATCTGCTGCAGACCAAGGCCGCGGTCGTCGGCGCCCGCCGCGCGCTCAAGGCCGCCGGCGCCGACCTGCCGATCTTCGGGCAGGTCACCGTCGAGACCACCGGCACCATGCTGCTCGGTTCGGAGATCGGCGCGGCGCTGACCAGCCTGGAGCCGCTCGGCATCGAGCTGATCGGGCTGAACTGCGCCACCGGCCCGGCCGAGTACTACGAACACCTGCGCTACCTGGCCAAGCAGGCGCGCATCGGCCTGTCCTGCATGCCGAACGCGGGCCTGCCGATCCTGACCAAGGACGGCTCCTACTACCCGCTCACTCCCGCGGAGCTCGCGGACGCGCACGACGAGTTCACCCGCGAATACGGGGTCTCCCTCGTCGGCGGCTGCTGCGGCACCACCCCCGAGCACCTGCGCCAGGTCGTCGAGCGGGTCCGCGGCCGCGAGTTGGCCCGCCGCTCGCCCAAGCCCGAGCCGGGCGCCTCCTCGCTCTACCAGACGGTCCCGTTCCGGCAGGACTCCTCCTTCCTGGCCATCGGCGAGCGCACGAACGCCAACGGCTCCAAGGCCTTCCGCGAGGCGCTGCTGGTCGAGGACTGGGACGCCTGCGTCGAGATCGCCCGCGCGCAGATCCGCGACGGCGCCCACCTGCTCGACCTGTGCGTGGACTACGTGGGCCGCGACGGCGCCGCGGACATGCGCGAGGTCGCCAGCCGCATGGCCACCGCCTCCACGCTGCCGATCGTGCTCGACTCCACCGAGCCCGAGGTGCTGCGCGCCGGTCTCGAACTGCTCGGCGGCCGGGCGGTGGTCAACTCGGTCAACTACGAGGACGGAGACGGCCCCCAGTCGCGGTTCGCCCGCATCGCCTCGCTCGCCGCCGAGCACGGCGCGGCCCTGATCGCGCTGACCATCGACGAGCAGGGCCAGGCGCGCACCGCCGAGCACAAGGTGGCCATCGCCGAGCGGCTGATCGGCGACTTGACCAGGCCCCGGGACCAGGGCGGGTGGGGCGTGTCCGAGTCCTCGATCCTGATCGACTGCCTGACCTTCACCATCACCACCGGCCAGGACGAGTCGCGCCGCGACGGCCTGGAGACTATCGAGGCGATCCGCGAGCTCAAGCGGCGCCACCCGGACGTGCAGACCACGCTGGGCCTTTCGAACATCTCCTTCGGGCTCAACCCGGCGGCGCGCCAGGTGCTCAACTCGGTCTTCCTGCACGAGTGTGTAAAGGCCGGCCTGGACTCGGCGATCGTGCACGCCTCGAAGATCCTGCCGATCGCCCGCATCCCGCAGGACCGGCTCGACGTCGCGCTCGACCTGGTCTACGACCGGCGCGCGGAGGACTACGACCCGCTCACCCGCTTCCTCGAACTGTTCGAGGGCGTCTCGGCCGCCTCCGCCAAGGCGACGCGCGCGCAGGAACTGGCCGCGCTGCCCCTGGACGAGCGGCTGCAGCGGCGCATCGTGGACGGCGAGCGGCAGGGCCTGGAAGCAGACCTCGACGAGGCGCTGACGGTCCGTCCGGCCCTGGCGATCGTCAACGAGGTGCTGCTGGCGGGCATGAAGACCGTCGGCGAGCTGTTCGGCTCCGGCCAGATGCAGCTGCCGTTCGTGCTCCAGTCCGCCGAGGTGATGAAGAACGCGGTGGCGCACCTCGAACCGCACATGGAGAAGACCGACTCGGCCGGCAAGGCCACCATCGTGCTGGCCACGGTCAAGGGCGACGTTCACGACATCGGCAAGAACCTGGTCGACATCATCCTTACCAACAACGGCTACGTGGTGATCAATCTCGGCATCAAGGTGGGGGTCGGCGAGATGCTGCAGGCGGTGGAGGAGCACAAGGCTGACGCCATCGGAATGAGCGGGCTCCTCGTCAAGTC
>JBOHCW010000327.1:0-6382 GCA_050725375.1 Actinocrinis sp.
CCGCAAGCCCGGCCTCACGCTCCCCCGGCGCGTCCGGCCCGTCGGGCTCCTCGCCGAGCACGGGCACGGCCTCCGCGACGGCCGCGGCGTCGGCCTCGCCGTCGCCGGGCGGGTTGAGCGGGGTCGTGGGCGGCCTGACCGGCGCGGTCGCGGGACTGGTCGGGGCGCTGGTCGGCGGCCTGTCCGGCGGCTCGAAATAGCACCGGGCCCACCGCCGGGCACGAGATGCGCACGGCCCCGGCCTGTCGCGCGCACGCGATCACGGCTCGGCGCGCGCGTGCTGGTAGCGTGACCTGGGCGCCTCCCCAGGGCGGCACGGCGGCGCCACGCGGACGCACGCGACCGGCTCGCCGCGGTTTCGAAGGGGCAGGGACGCTACGGCATGGCGGCGACGACGGGCGGCGCAGCGCCGACACTGGAGACGGTGGCGGCGTACGCGGGTGTCTCCCGCGCCACGGTCTCACGCGTGATCAACCACTCGCCGAAGGTCTCCCCCGAGGTGCGCGAAACCGTCGAGGCCGCGATCGACGAGCTCGGATACGTACCCAACCGGGCCGCGCGCACCCTGGTGACCCGGCGCACCGACTCCCTCGCGATGATCATCCCGGAGCGGGACGCGTTCTTCTTCGCCGACCCGTACCTGACCACGATGGTCACCGAGGTCAACCGGGCCCTGGACGCGACCGAACTGCAACTGGTGCTGGTGATGCAGGGCCAGAGCTCCGCGACGCCTGCGCGCGGGCGGATGGAGCGGTACGTGACCTCGGGGCACGTGGACGGGGTGATCCTGGTCTCGGTGCACGAGGCGAACCCGCTGCCGGGCATCCTGACCGCCGCCGGGGTGCCGGTGGTACACGGCGGCCGTCCCGCGTCGCACCCGCAGATCCCGTACGTGGACGTGGACAACGTCTACGGCGCGCGGCAGGCCACCGAGCACCTGATCGCGCTGGGCCGCACGCGGATCGCGACGATCGCCGGACCGCTGGACATGACCGCCGGCCAGGACCGCCTGGCCGGCTACCGCGAAGCGCTCGCGGCAGCGCGCCTGCCCGCGCGGGCCGCGCACGGAGACTTCACCGAGCGCTCCGGCTTCGAGGCCGCACGGCGTCTGCTGGAGGGTGACACCCGCCTGGACGCGGTGTTCGCCGCCTCCGACCTGATGGCGCTCGGCGCGCTGCGCGCGCTGCGCGAGGCCGGCCGGCGGGTGCCGCACGAGGTGGCGGTGGTCGGGTTCGACGACCTGGGCGTGGCCGAGTCCGCGGACCCGCCGCTCAGCTCCGTGCGCCAGCCGGTCGAGCACGTCGCGCGGGAGCTGGTGCGGATGCTGCTCGCGCGCGTCGACGGCGCGGCGGTGCAGTCGCTGACCCTGCCGACCACGCTCACGCTGCGCGCCTCCGCCTGACCCGCCCTGCCGCCCGCGCGGGCGGTGTGACGGCGCGGCAGGTGACGGCGTGTCAGTCGCCGCGCCCGGTGTAGGAATAAAGCTCGACCAGCGAGCGCAGGTCGGTGACCGCCTGGCGGGCGGAACCGGAACCGTTGGAGGGCTGGATGCCCATCGCCGGCAGCGATTCGCCGCTGTCCAGGTCCAGCAGCACCCACGGGTCGCCGGGGCGCAGGTTGACCCGCACGATCTGCGGCCATTCCAGCCGGTGGGTGCGCATCATGTTCACGATGGTCACCCCCTCGCGGTCGGCGACCACCTTCGGCCGGGCCAGCACGCACAGCACGGCCGCGCCGACGAACCCGACGGCGGCGAACGCGATGCGGTCCGCCAGCGGCCAGGGCGCGCCGCCGTCGCTGGGCAGCAGGGTCGCGATCAGGCTCATCGAGCAGGCCATGAGCACCGCGACGGCGAACACGATCGCGCGGGTGCGCGAGGGGCGCCAGGTGACCGGCAGCACCGGCAGCCCGTCCTCGCCGCTCGAACCGACCGCCCCGCCGCTCAGCTCGCTGTTCGGTGCCATCGGTCCCGTCTCGCCCCGGCTGCCGGCGCGCGCCCCTAGAGGCGACACGCCCGGATGTCGGTCACGAGGATAGCGCGGGCGCCCAGCTGCCAGAGGTCGTCCATGATGCGCTGGGCGTCCTCGCGCAGCACCATGGAGCGCACCGCGACCCAGCCCTCGGTGTGCAGCGGGGAGACGGTCGGCGATTCGAGCCCGGGAGTGACCGCCACGGCCGCCTTGAGCTGCTCGGCACGGATGTCGTAGTCCATCAGCACATAGCGGCGCGCCACCAGCACGCCCTGCATGCGGCGCACGAACTGCCCGACGGCCGGATCCTCCTGCGCGCCGGCACGGCGCACCAGCACGGCCTCGGACTCCAGGATCGGCGAGCCGATCAGCTCCAGGCCCATCTGCCGCAGCGTGGTGCCGGTCTCGACCACGTCGGCGATCACGTCCGCGACGCCGAGCTCGATGGCGATCTCCACGGCCCCGTCGAGCTTGACGACGTCCGCCTCGACGCCGTTGGCGGCCAGGTGCGAGCGCACCACGCCGGTGTACGAGCTGGCCACGCGCAGGCCCTTGAGATCGGCGACGGTGGAGCCGGTGCCGGGCCGCCCGGCGAAGCGGAAGGTGGAGCGGGCGAAGCCGAGCGCCAGGATCTCCTCGGCGTCGGCGCCGGAGTCCAGCAGCAGGTCACGGCCGGTGATGCCGATGTCCAGGCGCCCGGAGCCGACGTAGACGGCGATGTCGCGCGGGCGCAGGAAGAACAGCTCGGCGCCGGAGGCCGGGTCGGCGACCAGCAGTTCGCGGTCCTTGCGCTGGCGGTATCCGGCCTCGTGCAGCATCTCGCAGGCCGCCTCGGACAGCGATCCCTTGTTGGGCACGGCGATGCGCAGCATGGCGGTGGGCCTTTCGTGGGGCGCGGTGTGGCGCGCGGGTTTTCTCGGGTCGGGGCGCGCCGCCGCGCTCCACGGGGAACGCGCGGGCGCGGGGCCGAGTCGTCAGTCGCTTCTCGGCAGGTCGCTTCTCAGAGGTGCGCGTACACGTCGCCGGGGCTCAGCCCGGCGGCGACCATCAGCACCTGGAGATGGTAGATCAGTTGGCTGATCTCCTCGGCGGTGCGCGCCGGCCCCTCGTACTCGGCGGCCATCCACACCTCGGCGGCCTCCTCGACGATCTTCTTGCCGATCGCGTGGACGCCGGCGCCGACCAGTTCGACGGTGCGCGAGCCGGGGGCGCCGGCCGCGACCTTGCCGGTCAGCTCGGCGAACAGCTGCTCGAAGCTCTTCGGCTCGCGCGCCGCCGGGCCCGGCCCGGCCGGGTTCGCGGTCTCGGTCACTGTTCGGCCAGTCCCTTGAGGGTCAGCGCGGTGGCCACGGCGCTGAGCGCGGCCTCGCGGCCCTTGTCCTCGGCGGAGCCGGGCAGCCCGGCGCGGTCGCGGGCCTGCTGCTCGCTGTCGCAGGTCAGCACGCCGAACCCGATCGGGATGCCGGACTCGACCGAGACCTTGGTCAGCCCGTCGGTGGCGGCGTTGCACACGTAGTCGAAGTGCGGGGTGCCGCCGCGCACCACGACGCCGAGCGCGACGATCGCGTCGTAGCGGTGCTTGGCCAGGGCGTGCGCCGCGACGGGCAGTTCGAAGCAGCCGGGCACCCGCACCACGGTCGGCTCGTCGATGCCGATCTCGGCCAGGGCCTTGAGGGCGTGCTCCAGCAGGGCGTCCATGATCTCGGTGTGCCACTGCGCCGCGGCGATGCCGACGCGCAGATGCGCGCACTTCTTCAGGTGCGCCGGGTTGACGGCCAGTTCTGGGGCTCCGGTGCCGGACACGCGCGCTGCTCCCGTTCCAGGGGTTGGTGCGCCGCCCGGGTCGGGGTGGCGCGCGGGGTGGTTCGTCGGTACGTCCCGACGGTATCGCGAACCGGCGCTAGCGCAGGGCGGCCGTCCGGTAGGCGATCAGGTCGGCGATCGAGATGATCGCCAGGCCGTGGCGTTCGGCGAAGGCGAGCAGGTCGGGCAGCCGCGCCATCGTGCCGTCGTCGTTGACGACCTCGACCAGCACCCCGACCGGGGCCAGCCCGGCGAGCCGGGCCAGGTCGACGGCGGCCTCGGTGTGCCCGGGCCGCTCCAGCACGCCGCCGGGCTTGGCGCGCAGCGGGAAGACGTGTCCGGGGCGGGTCAGGTCGCCGGCGGCGGTGTCGGGGGCGGCCAGCAGCCGGATGGTGTGGGCGCGGTCGGCGGCGGAGATGCCGGTGCTCACGCCCTCGCGCGCGTCGACGGTGACGGTGAACGCGGTGCCCTTGCGGTCCTGGTTGACCGCGGTCATCGGCGGCAGGTCGAGCAGGTCGGCGCGCGCGTCGTCCATCGGGGCGCAGATCACGCCGCTGGAGTAGCGCACGGTGAACGCCAGCAGCGCCTCGGTGGCGTGCTGGGCGGCGAAGATGATGTCGCCCTCGTTCTCGCGCTGCTCGTCGTCGACGACCAGCACGGGCCGGCCGGCGGCGATCTGGTCGATCGCGCTGCGCACGTGGTCGAGCACGGCGGCGCGCTCCAGGGTGTGGGAGCTCATGCGGGTACCCCTTCGGGTCGGGCGGGGACGGTCGTGGCGGCGGTGTTCGCGGCGCGGGCGCGGTCGGCGGCGGCCAGCCGGGTCCACTGGCGCAGGCCGGCCAGGACGAGGGCGAAGTAGATCACGTAGGTGAAGCCGGAGACGGGCAGGCCGCTGGTGAACGCGAGCGGGACGCCGACCGCGTCGACGGCGATCCACACGAACCAGAACTCCACCCAGCCGCGGCTCTGCGCGAGGGTGGCGGCCAGGGTGCCGACGAAGATGTACGCGTCGGGCAGCGGGTTCCAGGAGCCGTGGGTGGCCGAGAGCAGCCAGGCGAAGGCGAACGTGCCGGCGGCGAGGAACAGCAGCAGCGCGGCGCGCTCGCGGCCGACGGCCCAGCGCACGCGCACGTGTGCGGCGCCCGGGCCGCTGTCCTGGCGGGCGGACCAGCGCCGCCAGCCGTAGCCGGCCAGGGCGATCACGGCCAGCTGCCGGGCGGCGGTGCCGCCCAGGTGCACGGCCAGGTCGGCGCCGAGCAGCAGGATCGCGCCGGCGATCTGCACGGGCCAGGTCCACAGCGAGCGGCGCAGCGCGAGCGCGACGGTGGCCAGGCCCAGCAGGTTGCCCAGCAGGTCGGACCAGCGCGCCTTCTCGCCGCCGGCGGCGAACGCCTGGGCGTTGGCCCAGCCGAACAGGTGGTTCATCGCCGGCCGCCGGTATCGGGGCGCGGCAGCTCGCCGGGGCGGGCCAGCAGCCGCTCGGTGTATTTGGCGATCACGTCGACTTCGAGGTTGACGCGGGCGCCGGGCGCCTTGATGCCCAGGGTGGTCTGGGCGAGGGTGGCGGGGATGAGCGAGACGGTGAACGACTCGCCGCCGTCCGCGGTGCGCTCCAGCGCGCTGACGGTGAGGCTGATGCCGTCGACGGTGATCGAGCCCTTCTCCACCACGTAGCGCGCCAGGTCCGCGGGCAGCGAGACGGTCACCAGCTCCCAGTGTTCGCTGGGGGTGCGCGACAGGACCGTGCCGGTGCCGTCGACGTGTCCTTGCACGATGTGGCCGCCGAAGCGCCCGTTGGCGACCATGGGGCGTTCCAGGTTGACCCGGTCGCCGGGGGCCAGGTCGCCGAGGCTGGAGCGTTTGAGGGACTCGGCCATGACGTCGGCGGTGAACTCGCCGCGCGCCAGGGATGCGGCGCCGGTGGGGTCCGCGACGGTCAGGCACACCCCGTTGACGGCGATCGAGGCGCCGTGGACGGCGTCGGAGGTGACGGCGGGGCCGCGCACGGTGAACCGTGCGGCGTCGGGCAGGGTCTCGACGGCGACGATCTCGCCGAGTTCCTCGATGATTCCGGTGAACACCGCTTCGCTTCTCCCTCTGACCGGTCCGGACCGCGTGCGGCCTACGGGCGGGCGAGGGGAGGCGGACGGAGGCGTACGGCAGGGGGCGGACGCTCGCGGTCCGCCGACCGCCTGGTCCGGAGGGCCGCATCGCGCGGTTCCGGGAGGCGGTGCGGACGCGCGGTGGCGCACGCGTGCCGACGCTCCCGCGTGCTGCCTCCCATCCGGACTTTCACCGTCGGTCCCGGAATTTCACCGGATCAACCGTCCGGGTGCCCTGGCTGGCCGTCGCCGGTCTGCCGTGGCGCCCTCGCGGGTCGCGGACTGTCACCGCCGGTTCGGAATTACACCGACCCCGGAGCACGCTGTTGCTGTCTCAATCAAGAGTGTGCCACGCCGGGGTATTCCCGATCACCCCCGATACCTCGCCCGCTTCTGTGAACTACCGCACACCGCCGCGTCAATGCAGCTCACAGCGCCCTACCGGTCGTATGCCGCCTTAAGCGGCGCTTGCGCCGCGCCAACGCCCGGCCCGGGAGCCGTCTTACG
>JBOHCW010000328.1:0-2847 GCA_050725375.1 Actinocrinis sp.
CCCGGAGCGCTGCATGGCCGATCCCGGGCCCTTGCTCGAACGGGTCGGTGAGCGGATCGCCGCCGGGCTCGAATCACGGTCCTGACACCCGCGGCGGGCACTGTCGGCATGGCTGATTCCGGCCCCACGCACGCGCGCCTGCCGTACTCTCGGGGCATGTTCGCCGAATCGGCTCTCGTCTTGCTCAACGGCGAGCCCGATCGGGCTGAAGAGGTCAGGGCTGAGCTGGGCCAGCGCGTCGGCGGCGTCGCTTGACGCTCTGCGCCAACTGTTTGCGCCAACCCTCGTCGCCAACCCTCTTCGCGCACCGGTAACCCGTTCGGACCGGAGTCCGGGACTCTGTCGGCGGTCCGGGGCAGACTTGGAGCCGCGCGGTTCCGGCATGGCGACGGCGCCATGCGCCGCGGTGCCCATGGGAGGCACGGCGATGGTCGAGTTCACCGGGTATGACGAGGGAACACCCTGCTGGGTCGATCTGATGACCCCCGACCTCGAGCGGGGCAAGAAGTTCTACACCGAACTATTCGGCTGGCAGTACATCGACACGGGCGAGGCGGGCGGCGGGTACCAGCTGGCCACCGTCAACGGCAAGACGGTCGCGGGTATCGGACAGAAGTCGCCCGACCAGCCCGGACCGGCGCTCTGGGTCACCTATCTGTGGGCCGACGACGCGGACGCGGTCGGTCAGCGCATCACGAAGGCCGGCGGCAACGTGTTCATGGGGCCGATGGACGTGCCCACAGCCGGCCGGATGGCGCTGGCGATGGACGCGTCCAACGCGGTGTTCGGACTCTGGCAGGGCCGCGAGCACCGCGGTTCGGAGCTGGGCAACGAGCCCGGCTCGTTCACCTGGAACGAGCAGCTGAGCGACGACCCCGCGAAGGCCCGCGCTTTCTACGAGCAGGTGTTCGGCTACACGTACGAAAAGTTCCCGGACTGGCCGGGCGAATACCACTCGTTCAAGGTCAAGGGCCAGGTGCGCGGCGGGCTCGGCGCCAAGCCGCCGCAGATCGCGGCCGGCGGCCCGAACTTCTGGAACACCTACTTCTCGGTGGCCGACACCGACGCGGCCGTGGCCAAGTCGACCGCGAACGGCGGCTCGGTGATGCTGCCGGCGATGGACACCTCGGTCGGCAGGATGGCCGTCGTCGTGGACCCGATGGGCACGGAGTTCTCGATCATCGCGGTGCCCAAGGGCTGAACGGGCGGCCCGGCGTCCGTCGCCGGTACTGTGTGCCGAATGGCGAGCAGACCGGCGGCGGGCGGCGGAATCTGGGTGCAGGTCGTCCCGGAGCGGTTCGCGGGCTGGTGCGAGCGCTTCGCCGAGAGGCACGGGGCGCTGACTGAGCCGCCACGACTGGTGGCCGGTGCGCAGGACGGCACATCGGACGAGGCGGTCGTGCTCACGGCCGCGGACGGATCGGTCGCGACGTGCGGCGTGCCGTTCCCGCCGCTGGCGCAGCCGGGTATCGAACGGACCAGCGCGTCCGATGATCTGACAGAGTCCGATGATCTGATCGGCCGTCTGGTCGCGCACGCACTCGTTCCACGCACGGTCGGCGTGCTGATGGTGCGGCGCGGCGGATTCGCCGTCGGCGTCTTCGACGGCGACGACGTGGTCGGCTCGAAGGCCGGATCACGGCACGTGCAGGGACGCAGCAAGGCCGGCGGCTGGTCCCAGCAGCGCTTCGCCCGGCGCCGCGAAGGCCAGGCGCGTGAGGCGTACGCCGCGGCGGCCGACTACGCGTTCAAGATCCTGGTCCCGCACGCGTCACGGCTCGACGCGCTCATCCTCGGCGGCGACGCCGGCGCGATCAGCGCGCTGCGAACCGACCCACGCCTCAGGCCCATCTGGGCCAAGGAGGCCGGGCCGTTCCTCAATGTCGGCGACCCCAAGGCGCATGACCTGCATACGGCGCCGGACCGGTACCGGTCGGTTCGCATCCGGCTGGTCGAAGCCGAGGGAACGAGCATGAGCGACCGGCCGTGACGGTGGTCGATGGCAGGATCGGTCCCGACAGCTTCCGGGCGCGAAGACGGGCGGGACGATGGGCTTTATGCAGGTGGTCATCGGCGTGGACGGGCTCAAGCGTTGCCCATGGGCAGGCGACAACGCGGACTACGTCACGTATCACGACGACGAGTGGGGCAAGCCGCTGCGCGGCGACGACGCGCTGTACGAGCGGCTGACGCTGGAGGGGTTTCAGTCCGGGCTGTCCTGGCTGACCATCCTGCGCAAACGCCCGGCGTTCCGTGCCGCGTTCGCCGAATTCTCGACCTCGAAGGTCGCCGCGTTCGACGACCGCGACGTCGAACGGCTGCTGGCCGACGCGGGCATCGTGCGCAACAAGGCGAAGATCAACGCCGCGATCGTCAACGCCCGCGCCGCGGTCGCACTGGACGGCGGACTGTCCGATCTGATCTGGTCGTTCGCGCCGCGGACCGCGCTGCCGCCGCCGGGGCCGAAGCGCGACATTCCGGCCGTGACGGCGGAGTCGACCGCGCTGGCGAAGGCGCTCAAGAAGGCCGGGTTCACCTTCGTCGGGCCGACCACCTGCTACGCGATGATGCAGGCCTGCGGCCTGGTGAACGATCACCTCTCCGACTGTCACGCCCGCGGCAAGTACGTGGCCTGAGGCTTTGGGACTTGTCCCGGCAGAACGGACACGTGTGGAAGCAACGCATCACGTGACGCTCTGACGGCTGATCACGTCGGGACCGCATTGACCAACTGGGAGGGCGCCAGGCGCGTCGCCAGGCGCGTCGGCTATCCGGCGTCCACGATGGCGAGGATGAAGCCGTCGTAACCCTTCACGCCCGTGGTCTGCACCGCGGTCGCCGTGAGCC
>JBOHCW010000329.1:0-3938 GCA_050725375.1 Actinocrinis sp.
CGTAGTCGCTCAACGCGAGCTTTCCGCCATCCAGCGTCGTGCCGGCCATGGTCGGCACGGCAGCGCGCGCGGCCGGCGCATACTGCGTGACGCCGACCGCTGTCGGCGATACGCCCGAGCTCGACGACGTGCCGCCGCCACCACTGTCGTTCCCGGAGCACGCCGCCGTCGCCAGCATCGCGGTCGCACACAGTGCCCTTACAAGTTGCATCCGCGCGCTGCGCGCCGTAACCGGACCCCTGACCATGCGCGAAGTCTCGCACCGCAGGGCACCGCCATGGCGGCTGACAACACGGTTACACGACAGGGTCCGAATCCGGATACGCGCGGAAGTAGACGAGCTGTCCGCCTTCCGCGCTCGCCGCGCCCTCGCCCGGCAGGAACAGGCTCACCACCACGCCCCGTCGGCCCGAAGGAAGAATCAGTTCCGTGATATGCGGGTTCGCGAACGCGCCGCTTCCGCCGTCGGTCCGAATCATCGCGGGCCAGGCGGCCCCGGCCGCGTCGTCGTACACGTATGTGCGCCACGATCCGAAGTCGCGTTTGACGTGCTGCCCCTCGATCAGCCCGAACAGGTGCCCGCGGAAGGTGATCGGGTCGCGTCCGCCGATGTTCCCGCCGACGCCCCACGCGAGCAGCGCCGCGTCCAGTGCGGGCCGCGGCCGTGCCCGCCAGCGCCGGAAGTCGGTGAGCGTGGCGACCAGCTGCCGGTCGCGGTCGCAGTTCCACCAGTAGTGTCCGCCGAAGGTGATGACCGAGTGGTCGATGTCAGGGGACAGCGAAACGGAGACGACGTTCGGCGTCCCCTCCGCGCACCGCGACAACGACCGCCGCGCGTCGTAGCTGCGCGCGGCCCGTCCGCCGGCCAGCTCGTCGCGCGACGCGAAGTAGCGCACTGCGATGTGGTTGCGCGGATCCTGCTCCCACGCGACGAGGAACCCGCCGCCCGCCACGGGCGCGATCGTCGGCTGCGACCCGCCCGGTCCGAAGTCACGCACGTGCCGCCAGTGCAGTAGGTCGCACGAGGTGGCGAGCGAGACGTGGAAGCGGCCGTCGCCGAGCGTGCTGTGGTAGACGGCCAGGTAGCCGGGCAGATCGGGCGCGGTGGACTCGCGCCCCGGCCCGTGCTCGCGCCCCGGCCCGGGCGGCAGGTCGGCGACGATCTTCGCGCAGTGCATCTCGCGCCCGGAGTCGTCGCGTAACCCGTACCGCCGACCGTCCGCGCCCGTGACGTCCTCGATCAGCGCGCGCAGCAGCGCCAGGTCGGCGGGCGGCTGCGGCTCGGCGCGCGTTCTGGGCGGCTCCACCCCTCCATCTTGCGCCGCCCCGCCCGCCCACGCCGCCGGGAAGATCGGCGTGATGTCTGACTAGCGTGCGGTCTAGTGCGCGATGAGCACTGAGCAGAAGGCGTGGCGTGCGACGTGTTCGGCGGTCGAGCCGAGGACGCGGTTGTGCAGCTCGGGATGCCGGCCGTGGCCGATCACCAGCAAGTCCGCGTGCGCGGCGCGGGCGGCGATGAGGATCTGGCCGGCGGCGTGGCCGGTGCGTACGTCCGTCGTGAGGTCGATGCTTTGTTCGTGTGCGTATTCGCTCGCTTTACGCGCCCAGTCACGGCAGTGGGCGTCTGCGCCCGTGTGTCCTGCGACGTGTTGTTGCTGCCCGGACGGATGCTCGGGCTCGTCGATCGCGATCACGGTCAGCGTCGCGTGCGGCAGGACGCGCATCAGCGCGATCGCCTGGGCGAGGGCGGCGTGGGCGCCCGCCGAGTCGTCGTACGCGACTGCGATGTGTGCGATGCGGGTGCGGGCGTCGGGCTTGATCGGGCGGGGCGGGGTCGCGATCTCGGTCATGGGTCACCCCACGCGCTCGCGCGGCTCACGCCCATGGCGGCTGCTTCCGCTGGAGGTACGGCTCACGGCTCTGCGCCGCCGCTCACAGGGCCGGGTGGGCTGGGAGGTGCGTGGCCGACTCGATGTGCGCGCTGGCCCGCGCGAGCAGCTGGCGCGCCAGATCGTTGAGCGCGCGGGCCGCGGCGAGTTCCTCGCCGACGCGCGTCTGTTCCGGATCGCTCGGGTACTTGCTCGCGTGGCCGTGGGCGCGCAGCTCGGTGCCGTCCGGCAGCCGCAGCAGCGCGGTGGCCCGGGTCCGCGGACCCGCCTCGTGGAAGATCACCTCGCTGTGCCAGCCGACGATCGTCTGCATCGTCGATCACCTGCCTCCCGGGAGGGCCTCGAATGTTCGCGCTGATCCAGCGTGCACCCGCTCGGTCGCGAGCACCAGGGGGCGGCGCGTAGCGTCGGACCATGAACCTCACCGAGGCACAGGCGCGTGCGCGTTTCGCCGACAGCCCGGTCGCCGTGCTCGGGACGGCGGACGGCGCGGGGGTGCCGCACCTGGTGCCGGTGGTGTTCGTCCTGTCGAAGGGGAAGGGCGAAACGGGCACGGCCGGGCCGGGCACGGCGGATCTGCTGCACATCGCGATCGACGGCAAGCCCAAGCGGTCGCAGAACCTCAGGCGGCTGCGGAACATCGCGGCGAATCCGCGGGTGAGTCTGCTCGTGCAGCACTACGAGGGGGACTGGACGCGGTTGTGGTGGGCACGGGCGGACGGCGCGGCCCGCGTTCTCGACGCCGGGGACGTGCCCGGCGACGTGCTGTTCGCGCTCGCCTCGCGGTACCCGTGGTACCGGGGCAATCCGCCGGGCGGGCCGGTGATCGAGGTCTTGGTCACGGCCTGGTCGGGCTGGGCGTTCGCGGGCAGCGTCGGGCTCGGACTCGGGCTCGGTCTCGATCGCTCGTAAGGCTTAACTCGTAAGGCGTAAGGCGCTGCGCCTAGTGAAGGGCACTGTGCTTAGGGAGCTGTGCCTGGGAGCTGTGCCTAGGGCTCGGCGCCGCCGCGCAGGGCATGATGGACTCGTGCCCGAAGGCGACACGATCTGGCTTACCGCACACCGGCTGCGCGAGGCGCTGGCCGGCGGCGCCATCGTCCAGTCCGACCTGCGCGTGCCCAAGCTCGCCACGACCGACCTGGCCGGGCGGCGGATCGAGGCGGTCGTGCCGCGCGGCAAACACCTGCTGTTCCGGATCGACAACGGGTTGACGCTCCACTCGCATCTGCGGATGGACGGTGCGTGGCAGGTCTACCAACGCGGCGAGCGGTGGCGCGGCGGGCCCGGACACCAGATCCGCGCGGTGTTGGCGACGGCCGAACGCACGGCCGTCGGTTACCGGCTGCCGGTGCTCGACCTGCTGCCCACCTCGCGTGAGGACGTCGTCGTCGGGCACCTCGGGCCTGACCTGCTGGGGCCGGACTGGAACCCGGCCGAGGCGGTACGACGGCTGGCGGCCGCTCCCGGGCGCGCGATCGGCGAGGCGCTGCTCGATCAGCGCAATCTCGCCGGGATCGGGAACGTGTACAAGTCCGAACTGTGTTTCCTGCGCGGGGTCACGCCGTGGACGCCGGCCGGCGAGGTCGGCGAGCCGGAGCGGATGGTCGAGTTGGCGCACAAACTGCTCGACGCGAACAAGGCGCGGCACGGGCACATCACGACCGGCGACCCGCGGCGCGGGCGGATGCACTGGGTCTACGGGCGCGAACACCAGCCGTGCCAGCGCTGCGGAACGCCGATCAAGCTCGCCGAACAAGGGCCGCCCGGAGAGGCGCGGGTGACGTACTGGTGCCCGGCCTGCCAGCGCGGACCGGGGCCGGGCGGCGCACGTGCGGTGTCACCGACGCCGGTGGGGTGACGGTCCCTAGTCTGATCGCCCTAGGTAAATCAGTAGTCTGGTGTGATTATTGAGCTCGAAAGGCGTACGGACTGGCGGTGTCGTTCGCCCTCGAAACGGGACGAACCGCCCGCTCAAAGGGCGATGCCCGTCTCGCCGACGATGTGGTTGATCTTCAGCCGGCAGAGCAGTTCGCCCGGCACGCCGTTGCG
>JBOHCW010000330.1:0-10554 GCA_050725375.1 Actinocrinis sp.
CAGGCCGGGGCCAGGGGTCGTATTCGGCGGCGGGCCGAGGTCCGAGGCGGCGGGCGTCGGCGTGGCCAGCCGGGTGAGCACCGGGGTCGGGCACAGCGCGCCGTTCGCGTCGGGGTGGCGCGGGTGCCAGGCCGCCGCGACGGCGACCAGACCGGGATGGCCGGGCAGCAGCGTCGGCCAGCACACCGTCCAGCACGAGCCGTCGGCCAGCGGCCCCGGCGGATACCAGCCGCGTCGCAGCAGGTGGATCAACGTCGTCGGCGCGGGGGCTGTCGGCGGGGGCGGGTCGACGGTCGCCAGCGGATGGACCCGCGGCGACCCGGCGCGCGGCTCGGCGACGGTGGTCATCTCGCGCGCGCTCGGCAGCGTCGGCCGTCCGCCGCGCAGCCAGCCGGCCAGCCGGTGTCCCGCCGGCGAGGACAGGTCGTGCGCGGCACGCATCGTGGCCGGTCCGGCGGTGTCCGGCAGCCGCAGCAGCGCCTGGTCGAAGTCGAGCGGCCACGGCTGCCGGCCCGCCTGTTCAGCGGCCGAGACCCGCGCGACCAGCACGTCGGGGTCGATCCAGCCGTCCGGATGGGTCGGGGTGCTCACCAGTTCGGCCGGTCCGGGATCGCCGATCCGCACGGCCAGCTCCGCCAGCCGCAGGGTGATGATGTCGGCCGGGGAGCGCAGCGCGTACGGGTCCATGCCCGGCGCGCGATCCAGGCGCAGCAGAAGGCGGCGCAGCAGGTGAGCGAGTTCGAACGTCCCGTCGTACGGCCGCGAGGGCGTCGGCTGCCACACCGCGTTGATCGCGAGCGCGTGCAGTTGACGCAGCGGCGTCGCGAGCGGCAGGTCGCGGATGAGCTGCGGCGTCGGCCCCTTGACCGCGACCGGCGAGAGCGCGGCGGCCAGGTCGGCGCGGCTCTCGCGCCGCGCGCGGACCAGATCGGCGAGGGCCTGCTCGAACGTGAGCGGATCTGACGGTCCGTGGGAGAGCAGTTCGGCGAAAGCGGCCGCGACGGAGACGGAGGTGGCAGCGGCAGGTGAGGCAGGTGAAGCGGCGGACGCGGCGGAGCCGTTCCGGGTCGGCACGCCGGCCACGTCCTCGGGCGCGGACATCGGCAGGCGTGCGGGGGAGTCGGTGGCGACGGCCGTCTCGGTGCTTTCCGCCGCGCCGCGCATCCGCCCACCCTCCGTCGCTTTAGGCAATGTTCTCTTGGTTCTCCCGAGGCTGCCTTACCGCGTGCGCCGCCCTCTCAATGGGCGGGCAGCGTCTGGAACGCGGTCGGGATCAGCCAGTGTCCGCCGAGAACCGCCGAGCCGACCGTGACCACCACGAACACGAACACCCACAGCCCGGCCGGCAGCCTGGTCAGTTTGCCCAGTTGATCGGCGTCGGAGTTCGGCGCGCGTCCGCCGCGCCGCTGCCACTGCAACTCGAAGACCGGCCGTACCCCGCCGAGCAGCAGGAACCACACGGCCAGATAGGCGAACGCGGCCTGCACCTGCGCGTCGGCGAACCAGGACACGATGAAGGCCAGTGCGCCCGTGACCAGCACCGAGAACAAACCGTAGAAGTTGCGCAGCATGAGCAGCATCAGCGCCAGCAGCCCGACGCAGACCCACAGCAGGGCGGTGATGTGCCCGCGCCCGAGAAGCGCCGCCCCGCCGAGTCCGAACAGCGACGGCGCGATGTACCCGGCCACCGCCGTCAACACCATGCCGAACCCGTACGGCTTGCCATAGGAGACGGTGACGCCCGAAGTGTCCGCGTGCAACCGGATCCCGCTCAGCCGCCGCCCGGTGAGCAGCGCGGCGAGTGCGTGCCCGCCTTCGTGCGCGATGGTGACCGCGTTACGCGCCAGCCGCCACGCAGGCCGGTACGCGACCGTGGCGAGCGCGACCGACGCGGCGGTGAGCACCAGCCAGCGTGGCTGGACGGGTTGGGCGATCGTTATCTCTCGCCACAATTCGCTGAGATTCGACACGGCCATGCGGGCAAGGATGCTAGATCGGATAGCTCCCGGTCCAGCCATCCGCGCCAGGTCACCGTTTGAGAGGTCGAAAGTCGGTGTTGCGAGCGCGGTAGCCCTAGATCCGGTAAGGGCCGGTCCAGCCGCCCTCGCGGGCGGTGTAGTAGATCGGCGCGGCGGAGAACTCCGCGAGTACGAACACGTCGAGTTCGTTCAAGTCGGCGCGGTAGCCCGTGGTGAGCGCGGCGCCCGGCGGTAGGCCCACTCCGTTGGGAATCAGACCCACCGACCACGTGCCGTCGTAGTCCTGCGCGTATTGGCGCAGGCGGCCGTCCTCGTCGACCACGAACACGAGCAACTGGCGGCCGGCGTGCTGGTATCCGGTGGCCAGTCCCGCCGGGGAGTGCAGGCCGGACGCGGGCAGCACCTGCGACTCCCAGCCGAGGCGGCCGCGCCGGATCGCGCACAGCCGGCCGCGGGCGTCGACCGTGAAGACCGTCAGTTCGCCGGCGCCGCCGGGGTAGCCGACGGCCAGGGGCGCGCCGGGCGGCAGTTCGAGGCCGTCGCCGTTCAGCCGCGCGGTCGGCGACTCGACGCGCCACGAGCCGTCACCGGATTCGCTGACCGCCTGCAACTGGCCGTCGCGGTCGATGGCGAACGCGGTGAGTCTCGCGCCGCCGTTCTGGTAACCGGTCGTCAGATTCGCGCCGTGCGGGAGAGCGGTCGGGAGGGGCACGCGAGTCGGACGCCAGCGTCCGTCGTCAGTGCCCTGGAAGACCAGCGGCTCGCCGGAGCGTCCGACCACGAACACGTCGAGGACCGAGCCGCCGCCTTGGTAACCGGTCGCGAGGCACGCGCCGGGCGGTATGCCGACCGCTTCGGGGACGACGTCGGCCTCCCACGAGCGGCCGGGGGTGCTGTACACGCGCAGCATGCCGTCACGGTCGACGGCGAACACGTCGAGTTGTGCGCCCTTGGACTGGTAGCCGGTCATCAGCGCGCCGGCCGGGTGCATGTCGGTGCTAAAGGGCAGACCATCGGCCTGAGGTATCGGCACGCGCGTCCAGCCTGAGCCGTTGCGCTCGGCGCAGCACAGGACTCCGGCGGCGTCGATATGGAAAAGGTGCATCCGGTCCGGATGACCCCGCATCGCCGTCGCAAGCTGTCCCCCGACGCGGCTCACGGCTTACTCCTCATTGAAATCGCCGATGTGCGTCCATGGTGAGACATCAAGACGCCGAATGCCGCCGCTTTCCCGAAAGTTCTCAAGCGGTGGACGGCCGTGGACCGGCGCGTGTTCGCGGAGCCGGGCGGCGCGATCTCCGCATTCATGACTCGTTCGTGCCCGCGTTCACGGGTCGGGGGTCCGGCGGCGGGGATAATGGCAGCGTGTACACCGTCGATCCGGCCCGCCGCTTCCTGTTCTGGGCCGTCTTCCTCGGCGGCGACCCGGACCAGCCGGTCCGGGTGGATTTCGACCTGGACGGGCACGGGCACGGCTTCTACTTCCGGCACGAGGGCGACCAGCCGGTCAGCCTGCTGCGTTACGACCGCTGGTCCCAGCAGCCGGCCGCGCCCTGGCACAGCGGACTGCCGCGCGGGGCGGTGCTGCGCGCGCCGTCGCCGCCGTTCGGCGGGACGTGGCGACCGAGTGAACTGCCGGACCGTACGGTCCTGTTCGGCGCCGACCACGGCGAGCCGGTCGGATTTCCCGAGGCGGTGAAGATCGTCGAGCAGTTCGGCTACGAGCCGTGGATTCTCGACGAGCCAACGCTGTTCGGGTAACTTTCACGGATTCCGTGGCTGATAATCGGAATATCGATCAAACGCCCTGAGGCGTACCGAGCTGATTTCGGGGATGGATCAACCGGCCCAGGGGATCCAGTCAGTGGAGTGGATCAACCGGTGGAGCGGCTCACCTGGTGGCGTTGATCAGCGCCTGGTACGTGGCGGCGTCGCAGCCCTGCTGCGGCGGGAACGGACCCTGGTCGTTGAGCATGTAGTCATATCGGAACGCCCGAACGGCCGACTCGGTGGCGTTCTGGTACACGCCGAACTGGTCCGGCGGGGGAGTCCAGTCGAAATGGCTCAGGGTGCGCTGGGTGTCCGCGTAGCGCCAGCCGCCGCCACCGCCGTGCTCGCCGCCGATCGTCAGGTAGTGCAGTTGCGCCAGGCGCCGTTGGATGTCGACGACCGCCGGATCGGGCTGCGTCGTCCACTGGATCGTCTGGAAGTGCGCCAACGCGCCGCTCAGCGCGCTCGCGGTCGCGCTGGCCGACCGGCTCGGCGAGGGCGTCGGGCTGTGGCTCGGCGAGTGGCTCGGCGAGGGGGACGGGCTCGGCGAGTGTGACGTCGCGGGCGGGTGCGGGCTCGGGGCGGCGGCCGCGTGGTGCGAGGTCGACTTCGTCGGCAGCGCGGTCGGGGCGAGCGGCGCGTTCGAGCGCCCGTTGTCTATGAGCACCAGCGCGGCCCCGGCGAACGCGGCCAGCAGCGCTGAGATGCCGACCGCCGTCGACAGCCGCGACGGCTTGCTCGCGCCGCCGTCGTGTCGCGGCGAACGCTCGGTGTTCTGCGGCGGCGCCCCCGCGTCGCCTGGCCCAGCGGGCTGCGGGTCGGCTCCCGGGACCGTCGCGGGCTGCGCCGTCGGCTGCTGCCGCGTCTGCTGGGCTGGCACGGCCTGGCCGGGCCGCATGGAAATCTGGACGGTGGACGGGTCGGTCGGCGTGATCGTGGTCGGCGCCCGGAGCGCGGGAACCGCGACCGACGGCATGACGACGGTCGGTCCGCTCGGCGACGGCGGCCCTGGCGGGGCCGGGGGTATGGCAACGACGTCGGTGGACACCGCGGCGTGCCACGCATGGACCATCCCGGCCTGAGCGGCGTCGATCGCGGTGTGGAAGGCGAGCGCCGCACGCAACTCGTCGACGTCGATCGGCGCGGTCAGGTCGTGCGGTCCGGTCGGCACGAGCGCGCGGGACTGCTCCGGCGCAGCCGCCTGGGCGTCGAGCGCGCGTCGGAACGCAGAGGCCTGACCGGGCGTCTGCAGGCCGGCTTGCGGCTGCGCCGCGTCGGCGTCAGGGAACTGGGGAGCGTCCACGGGTCCTCGGCAGGGTGCTGGTGTTGAACGATGCACACCGGTTTCCGCTCGGGACGCTATCGCATTCCGGTCACTTTCCGTAAGGCAATGTGGTTCTCGCGACGGTGCCGCCGGTGTGATCACGACGCTATCAGCGCACGGATGGCGCGTGGTCGGCGGCCGAATCCAGCACGGACGGCGCCGGTCACGGTGGTACCCTGGCCGCATGCACGCAGTACGCCTGCTCCTTACCGGGCCGCGCTGAGAGCGTAAGAGTCCGATCTTCGGACTCCTCAGCGTGGCGACCCCTCCTGCGCGAGGGGTTTTCGCATTTCCGGGGCCGTGCGGCTCGGCCGCCGCCCCGTGTCCCGCCGAACCGGTAGTCACGGACAGACACCCCGAGGGGAACCCCATGAGCGAGAGCACGACCGTACCCTCCAAGTCCGCCGCGTCCGACGAACCCGCGTTCCGCTACACGGCGGCGATGGCGGGCGAGATCGAGGCACGCTGGCAGGCGTACTGGGCCGAGCACGGCACCTTCGAGGCACCGAACCCGTCAGGCCCGCTGGCCACGGGCGGGCCGGTGCCGGGCGGCGAGCCGGCGTTCGATGACAAGCGCTACATCATGGACATGTTCCCGTACCCGTCCGGGTCGGGACTGCACGTCGGGCACCCGCTGGGCTTCATCGCCACCGACGTGTTCGGCCGCTTCCAGCGGATGCTGGGCCGCAACGTGCTGCACACCATGGGCTTCGACGCCTTCGGCCTGCCCGCCGAGCAGTACGCGGTGCAGACCGGCACGCACCCGCGGGTCACCACCGAGAAGAACATCGAGCGCTACCGGGCGCAGATCAACCGGATCGGCCTGGCGCACGACAAGCGGCGCGCAGTGGCCACCACCGACGTCGGCTTCTACCGCTGGACCCAGTGGATCTTCCTGCAGATCTTCAACTCCTGGTACGACAAGGACGCGGACAGGGCGCGCCCGATCGCCGAACTGGTCGCCGAGTTCGAGGCCGGCACGCGTGAGACGCCGGACGGGCGCGCCTGGTCCGAGCTGTCCGCCCCCGAGCGCGCCGACGTGATCGACGGCCACCGGCTGGCGTACATCGCCGAGGCCCCGGTCAACTGGTGCCCCGGCCTGGGCACCGTGCTGGCCAACGAGGAGGTCACCGCGGACGGCCGCTCCGAGCGCGGCAACTACCCGGTGTTCAAGCGCAACCTGCGCCAGTGGATGATGCGGATCACCGCGTACGGCGACCGGCTGCTGTCCGACCTGGACCGACTGGACTGGCCCGAGCCGATCAAGCTGATGCAGCGCAACTGGATCGGCCGTTCCGAGGGCGCGCGCGTGCGCTTCCCGATCACCGGCGCGGTGACCGGCGGTGCCGAGCCCGGCGAACGGGCCGCCATCGAGGTCTTCACGACGCGTCCGGACACGCTGTTCGGCGCCACGTACATGGTGCTGGCGCCGGAGCATCCGCTGGTCGGCCGGATCGTGCCCGCGTCGTGGCCGGCCGGGACGCGGGACGCGTGGCACGGTGGTCAGGGCTCTGTGACGCCCGCCGAGGCCGTCGCGGCGTACCAGGCACAGGCCGCCGCCAAGTCCGAGGTCGAGCGGCAGAGCGAGGGCCGGCAGAAGACCGGCGTGTTCACCGGCGCGTACGCGACCAACCCGGTCAACGGCGAGCAGGTGCCGGTGTTCGTGGCCGACTACGTGCTGTGGGGCTACGGCACCGGCGCGATCATGGCGGTGCCCGCGCACGACCAGCGCGACTTCGAGTTCGCCCGCGCCTTCGAGCTGCCGATGCGGATCGTGGTCTCGCCCGGCGAGGGCGCGTCGCGGGACGTGGACGAGTGGACCGAGGCGTACGACTCATACGACGCGCCGGTCGTCAACTCGCACAACGCCGAGATCGCGCTGGACGGGCTGGTCGTGCCCGAGGCGAAGAAGCGCATCATCGCCTGGCTGGAGGCGCAGGGCGTCGGCACCGGCACGGTCACCTACCGGCTGCGCGACTGGCTGTTCTCCCGGCAGCGCTACTGGGGCGAGCCGTTCCCGATCGTGTACGACGTCGAGGACCCGACGCACGCGGTGGCGCTGCCTGAGACGATGCTGCCGCTGGAGCTGCCGGAGATCGACGACTACGCGCCGCGCTCCTTCGATCCCGGGGATGCGAGGTCCGAGCCGTCCCCGCCGCTGGCCCGCGCGAGCGAGTGGGTCGAGGTGGAGCTGGACCTGGGCGACGGCCGCGGCGTGCGCAAGTTCCGCCGCGAGACCAACACGATGCCGCAGTGGGCCGGCTCGTGCTGGTATCCGCTGCGCTACCTGGACCCGACCAACGACGAGCGCTTCGTCGGCGTCGAGGTCGAGAAGTACTGGATGGGCCCGCGTGACGCGCACGACGTCGGCGGCGCCGACCTGTACGTCGGCGGCGCGGAGCACGCGGTGCTGCACCTGCTGTACTCGCGCTTCTGGCACAAGGTGCTGTTCGACCTGGGCCACGTCTCATCGGCCGAGCCGTTCCGCAAGCTGTTCAACCAGGGCTACATCCAGGCGTACGCGTACACCGACGAGCGCGGCGTCTACGTGCCCGCTGAGGACGTCGAGCAGGTCGACGGCGTCTTCTACCACGAGGGCAGGAAGGTCAACCGCGAGTACGGCAAGATGGGCAAGTCGCTGAAGAACTCGGTCACCCCGGACGAGTTCTGCGACACCTGGGGCGCCGACACGCTGCGCGCGTACGAGATGTCGATGGGACCGTTGGAGGTCTCCCGGCCGTGGGAGACCAAGGCGGTGGCCGGCTCGTTCCGCTTCCTGCAGCGGGTCTGGCGCAACGTGGTCGACGAGGGGAGCGGCGAGTCCAGGGTCGCCGAGCCGGGCACCGAGGGCGGCGAGCCGGACCTGCCCACGCTGCGCGCGCTGCACGTCGCGATCACCGGTGTGCGCGAGGACCTGGAGAACCTGCGGTTCAACACGGCCATCGCGAAGATGATCGTGTTGAACAACCATCTGACGAAGCTGCCCGCGGTGCCCCGCGCGGTAGCCGAGTCGCTGGTCGTGATGGTCGCGCCGGTGGCCCCGCACCTGGCCGAGGAGCTGTGGAGCCGCCTGGGCCACGAGGGCTCGATCGCTTACGTGCCCTTCCCGGTCGCCGACCCGCAGTACCTGATCGCCGACGAGGTGACCTGTGTCGTGCAGGTCGCGGGCAAGGTGCGCGACAAGCTGCAGGTGCGCCCGGACATCAGCGAGGACGAGCTGCGTGAGCTGGCCCTGGCGACTGAGGGCGTGCAGCGGACGCTGGACGGCCGCGCCGTGCGTACCGTGATCGTCCGGGCGCCGAAGCTGGTGAACATCGTCCCGGCGTAGCTGTGCGTGTGGCTGGGCTGGGTGAGGCTGTGCCTATGTCGCAGTCGTGGCCGTAACCCTTGATCTGGCACATCTTCGCGTTCTGTTAAGCCGGAATTCATCCGCGATGCGGCGTTAGCTGCCGATTGGCCGTCCTAGGACTGATTTCGAGCCTAGGGCGGCCATCGGCGCTAAAGTCACCGGGATGACGAACGGGACCTTGGCGCTCACCGGCGCCGCCGCGGTGATCAATGCGCTGGTATATGCCGTCTTCGCGATCGCCAGCGTGGCCCTCGCGGTCATCGACGCGCGCACGAAGACTCTGCCGAACCGGATCGTCTTCCCGCTCCAAGCCGTGGCTCTCGCGGGCTTCGGCCTGATCACCGCGATCAGGCACGACTCGCCGGCCGTGTACCACCTGGTCACGGCCGTGGTCTCGATGGCCGTGCTGTTCGGCCTGTTCTACCTGATGGCGATGTTCGGCCCGATGGGCTACGGCGACGTGAAGCTCGCGGGTGCGATCGGCCTGTTCCTCGGCTGGATCGACGTACCCGCGGTGTTCGCCGGCGTGCTGCTCGGCACGTTCAGTGCGGCCCTGGTCTCGCTCAGCGTCGTCGTGACGCGCCGGGCCAGGCACCTGACGTGGCGCCACATGGAGATCGCGTACGGCCCGTACCTGCTGTTCGGCGCCTGGATCGCGATCCTGCTCAACCTCGTGGGCTGAGCCTGGTGGGCTGACCGGCCCAACCGAAGCCGGCCAGCCCCTCGTGCCTATCGGGTGTCAGGTGTCAGGTGTCAGATGGTCAGCTGATCGGACTGATCGGACTGATCGGTCCGTAGAAGCTGATCGGACCCAGGATGTGCGGCTCCATTGGCTGACTCCTTCCTCGTGGGGGTTAATGCGATCGGACTCCGCCGGCCGCTGCTCGTAGCAGGGCTCGATCAGTGCCCGACGATTGTCTGGATCTCCTGGACGATCACGTTGTCGGTGTTCTGGTTGAACGGGCCGATGATTCGGTCCCAGCCTGCCTCGCCGGTTACCGGGTCCCCGTCCCAGATCACGTCCCACGTCGTGGACTCGGTGATCGTGTAGCCCTTCGACGTCGACTTCAAGAAGGTGAATCCGCAATCACCCTTGAGGCTGCCGTCCTTGTTGAAGTAGCACGTGACCGAGGACGGTGAGATCTCGTTCTGCGGGGACGTGAAGGTGACGCTCTTGGGGTAGGCGTTCACGGTACTTTCGAGTCCGACGGACTGGAGTCTCGCGGTAACCGAGTACTTACGGAAGCCGTTCGCTCCGGCGGGGTTGGTGATCTGCGTCCTCAGGTTCACTGTCTGCAACGCCCTCAGCGGAGGGCTGAAGTCAGGCCAGCGGGGTGCCACCTTCGTGTTCGCGGCGGCGAGTTCGGCGAGCAGTTCCGGGTCGGCGAACGGGATGCCCTTGGGCGGGGCGGCGTCGTTGAACCAGAACCATTCCTCGTATTCGTTCGTGGTCCCCAGGCTCGCCTTGAACGTCGTGTAGTCGCTGTAGACCGAATCCAGCGAGCAGGAGATCATGTACCACTTGCCGCCGGTGACCGTCTTGTTGTACGGCGCGTTCACCAAGCCGACGATCGGATCCGCTCCCTGACCGCGGTAGTAGATCCGGTTCGTCTCGTACTGGAGATCGGTCTCCGCCGAGTTGTGGAACAGGGCATTGAGTTTCGCCATGTAAACCCCGAAATCATCGGGGGTGTAAGCGGCTGCCATGCCGAGGCCCGCGTTCGGCTCCAGCCAGCACTTGGGGGGAGTCCAACCGAGCGGCGCGCGTACGTCGCCGCCGCCGTAGGTGTCGCCGGTGATTGCGATCTGCGTGAAGATCACCTGACCGTTGGTCCCGGTGGTATCAGCCTGCGCGCCTGAACTCGCCGTCAGCCCGAGGCCGGCGAGAAGCGACGCCGCTGCCAACCACCTGACGGTCTTTGCCCGCGTCAGGTGTACGTTCCCTGTCACATGCACGACTGCCTCCCCACTTGGGCCGCTGCGTACACGATGGTCCATCTACCCCCGGAGCCCTTCTGGAATCCGGTGTCCCACGACGAGATCGCGGCGGTCCCGTTCGCCACCGCTCCCGTCTTCTGCCCGGTCGTGAAGCTGACTGGGACGACCTTCGAAGTGTCCTGACAAAACAGTAC
>JBOHCW010000331.1:0-5503 GCA_050725375.1 Actinocrinis sp.
CGTCCGCACGTTCCCGGCGGGCGAATCCCACGAACGGGCGAGGGGGCGGCGTATGGAGCCAGGGGACGAAGTCGGGCGTGGAGCCGGTGTCAGCGCTCGATGTGGTGGCTGAGTGGCTGCTATTACGCCAACTCTGCTTCGTGCTCGTGGCCTTACTCCCGCTCGTGCTCATAATCGAACCAGTCGAAGCGGACGGTGCCGGTCGCGGCGTACATGCCGAGGACGCGGCCGGTGAAGCCGCCGGCCACCTCGGTCGACAGGTAGCGGCCGTCGAGCGCGGCGAGGCCGGCGAACGTGCCGTCTGGCTCCTCGAAGCCGAGCGTGACGGTGTCCGGTCCGCCGCGAGCGTCGGTCAGCACCCTGGCTTCATCGACGCGGATCGACAGCACGACGGGACCTAACGTAACAGGGAGCTGATGTGTGGCCACGACGGTGCGCAGCGGGCCGATCCGGGCCAGCACGCGCACTTCGAGCGGCACGTCTTCGTGTGCTGATTCTTCGAGCGAGGTCGCGACCTCGACCTCATAGTGGTGCAGTTCGTCGAGGCGCGCGGCCAGGCCGCCGCTGCCCTCCGACACGTCGATCAGGGCACGTACCCGGCAGGACGGATGCTGCTGACGCCGGCCGAGGAAGGTGACGTCGAGGTCGTCCAGCGATGCTGCCCGGGCCCGCAGCGTGAGCCAGCCGGGGCGGTCCGTGGTCGAGTAGAGCCGCGCGGGCCGCTCGCGCAGCACGATCCAGGACGGACGCAGCGCGCCGTCGGCGGCGGCGTCCTCAGTGCCGTCACCGGCCGCGTCATCGTGGTCGAAATCGTCGCGGACCGGCTCGGCATCGGCCGGCGGTTGAAGCGGCCACGGCAGCGCCGGCCCGTCCGGTGACAGCTCGCCGACGACCGGCCAGCCGGCATCGTCCCAGGTCACCGATGCCAGAAAGGTTTCGCGGCCGAGTACGTGCCACCCCGGCGTCCCGCCGCCCGGTCGCACGCCGAGCAGCACCATCCACCACGAGCCGTCGGGCGCCTGCACAAGGTCGGCATGGCCCGTGTTCTGGATCGGGTGCTCCGTGCTGCGATGCGTCACGATCGGGTTCGCCGGGCAGGGCTCGAACGGTCCGGTCGGCGCGGGGCCGCGCGCGATCGACACGCCGTGGCCGCGTTCGGTTCCGCCCTCGGCGATCATCAGATACCAGTACTCGCCGATGTGGTAGAGGTGCGGTGCCTCGGGCGCCTTGGCACCCGGCGTGCCCGTCCACAGCCGGCGGACCGGGCCGAACACCTCACCGGTGCGCGGGTCGAGACGGACCTGTGCGACGCCGGCGACGGTGCACCAGCAGTCGCCCTGCTCGTCCCAGGCCAGGTCCGGGTCGATGCCGGGCACACCGGGCAGCGCGAGCGGCTCGGACCACGGACCGGCCGGATCGGACGCCGTGACCAGCAGATTCCCGACGCCGCTGACGTTCGTCGTGATCAGCCAGAAGCGGCCGTCATGATGCCGCAGCGTAGGCGCGTAAACGCCGCCGGACGAGGGTCCGTCGGTGAGCCACAGCTGGCTCGGCCGGTCCAGCGCATTGCCGATCTGCGTCCAGTTCACCAGGTCCCGGCTGTGGAAGAGCGGCACGCCGGGGAAGTACTCGAAGCTCGAACAGGCCAGGTAGTAGTCCTCGCCGACACGGCAGACGCTCGGGTCGGGGTGGAAGCCGGGGATCACCGGGTTGACAGTCACGCGTCATTGTCGCGTTGCGGGAGCGCTCTACGCGAGCCCCCGATCTCGGCCTGCTCCTGGACCTCGTGCTCGGCGCCCCCACCCACCGCCGGCTCACCAGCGGAAAGCCGGTCGACGCCGAGACCGAGCGGTCGGCGCCGAACACGGTCCTAGAGCTCGTGAATCATCAAAACTCGTATACCTTTGTCTTGTCCAGGCGGACAAACGGCGAACCGGTGCCGGGCGCGAACGGCGGCGTCCGGTTCTGGACGAGGAAGCCGTCCACGCCGCCGGTGCCGGTGGAGTCCAGGCCGGTGTCGTGCACCGGCGACGCCTGCCTCGGCTGGACCTTGCGGATGAAGTCGAGCGCGTAGCCGAGTTTGGTGTACAGCCCGAACTCCGGCACCAGCAACAGGTTCACCGGCACGTGCGGGTCCGTATACGAGTCGCCGGGGTGGAAGACGCTGTGGTCGAACAGGAAGCCGGTGTTGCGCACGCGCGTGACGTCGGGGTGGATCGGCGCGTGCCATTCGCCGTATCCGTGCACGGTGAGCGGGCCGACGTCGAACGCGTCGCCGTCGCCGATCACGTGCACCTTCGCGCCCGAGCCGTCGAGCAGTCTCGCGACGCCGCGGTTGGTCCAGACCGGCAGGCCGGGCCGCGTGCCCAGCCGCTTGGCGATCAGGCTGGGCAGGAAGTGATCGGCGTGCTCGTGCGTGATCAGTACCGCGTCGGCGTCATCGAGCACTGTGTCCCCGGCGACGATGCCCGGGTCGACGACGGCGACGAAGCCGTCCTTCTCCAGACGGAAGGTGGAGTGGCCGATCCATCTCAACTGCATGATTTCTCCTTCGATGGCTGATTCGAGCGGTGATCCGGCGGCGGGTGGTCGGGAGACGGGCCGGCCGGCCGGCCGGGTCAGCAGAACAGGTAGGCCGGGCCGGTCAGCGGGGTCGAGTCGGCGACGGCGGACGTCGCGGGCCGCGTGCGCGGCGCCGCGGAGGTGTCGAGGCGGCCGGGCAGCGCCTTCGCCACCACGACGGCGGCCGGTACTGCCGTGCCGACCGCGAGCAGGCGGCGCCGGCTGATCCGGCGCTCGCTGAGGTGGGCGCGGCTGATCGAGGACTGCGGGACGGGATCGGGCATGGCTGTCTCCAGGAGGTTGAGTGCGGCGGGTGATTGAGGCGCGACGGACGCGGTGCATGCGGCATCGGGGTCAGCGAATGGGATCGGGCCAGCAGTCGGCCGGGCGTCAGGCGTCCAGGGTTCGCGGCAGGCCGAAGCGGGCCAGGTTGCTGTTGTCGAACCTGGTCAGGGCACGGATACGGCCGCCGGACAGCGCGAGCACCATCATTCCGTTGGCGTGCAGCACATCCGCGTTCGGATCGTGCACGTAGATGCCGAACGCCGGCTGTCCGTTGGCGCGCGTGGCGATCAGTCGGTACCGCATTCCCCTGCCGAACAGCAGGGCCAGCGCACGGGCCGCCACGTCACGGCCCTGATACTCGAAGGGCGCGGGCGGCATGGTGAGCCACACGTCGTCCGTCAGTAGGCTGATGATTCCGTTGACGTCGCCGGCCGCGTACGCCTCGGTCAGCCTGCGTACCAGCTCACGCTCCTGTGGCGAGTCCGGTTCCGGCGGCGGCTCGCGGCGCCCGTCGTCCCGCGCCGCGTTCTGAGCCAGGGTCGCGCGGGCGCGCTTGAGCGCGCTGGTCACGGACTCGGTCGTGCTGTCCAGGATCTCGGCGGCCTCGGTCGCGCGGAAGCCGAGCACGTCGCGCAGGACGAGCGCCGCGCGCTGCCTCGGCGGCAGCAGTTGGAGCGCGGTGACGAACGCGAGCGAGATCGCCTCGGTGCTCTCGTAGCGCGCCTCGGGTCCGGGCTGTACGTCCGCGACCTGCTCGAACAGCAGGTCGGGGTACGGCTCCAGCCACGGCACGTCGCTCGTGCGGGTCGGCTCGGGCGGGTTCTCCCAGGCGTGGGGACTCGCGGTCGGGGTGTTGGCCATCGCGATCCGCCTGCTATCCGCACGCAGCGCATTGAGACAGCGGGTGGTCGCGATCCGGTACAGCCAGGTGCGCAGCGAGGAGCGTCCCTCGAACTCGGGCAGCGCGCGCCAGGCGGCCAGCAGCGTCTCCTGCAGCGCGTCCTCGGCGTCCTGCGCGGAGCCCAGGATGCGATAGCAGTGCACCTGCAACTCGTGCCGGTGCCGGTCCACGAGTTGCCGGAACGCCTCCTCGTCGCCGGCGCGCGCCCTGCTCGTCAAGTCCGCCATCACGGTGCGTTCCCTTCATCGCCTCGGCTCCTTCCCGACGGTTACCGATGCAGACACCGCGCGCTGCGGAAAGTGGGCGCTGCCCCGCCGCCCAGTTTCGGCGCGGCCGTGTGTCCACCTACCGACGCAGGCACGCACCACCGACCACGTCCCTGCCGAAGCCCAGGTCCGACCCAGCCCGATCCCAGCATCACGCCGCGTCCGACGGCGCGCCCCTTGAGGAGACCCCGCCATGACCCGACTGGCCCGCTGGTGTTTCAGACACCGCAGACTCGTGCTCGCCGGCTGGCTGCTGGTCCTGGCCGTCGCGCTCGGCGCGGCGCGCGCGGCCGGCAGCGACTACAACGGCGACCTGAGCCTGCCCGGGACCGATTCGCAGGCCGCGACCGCGCTGCTCAGCGCGAACTTCCCGAAGGCGGCGGGCGAGGGCGACCAGATCGTGTTCCAGACCTCGGGCGGCGCGACCGTACAGTCGCCGCAGGTCAGGGCGGCTGTGACCTCGGCGCTGGCGAAGGTCGCGGCGCTGGCGGACATCGCGGGCGTGGCCAGTCCGTACGCGGCGACCGGCTCCGGGCAGATCAGCCGGGACGGCACCGTCGCGTTCGCCCGGGTGACCTGGGACCTGCAGCCCGCGCAGATCACCTCCGCCGAGGCGCAGAGCGTGATCCGGGCCGCGCAGACCGCTGACGGGCCGGCCGTGCACGCGTCGCTCGGCGGCGCGTCGATCACGACCACCGAGCGCGCCAAGCCCGGCCCGTCCGTGGCCGTCGGCGTGGTCGCGGCGCTGGCCGTGCTGCTGATCGTGTTCGGCGGGGCGATCCTGCCGACCCTGCTGCCGCTGGCCGCGGCGGCGTTCGCGCTGATCACGGGCAGCTCGGCGATCGGTCTGCTCAGCCACGCGCTGACGGTGGCCAGTGCGTCCACGGACCTTGCGATCCTGATCGGCCTGGGCGTCGGCGTCGACTACGGGCTGTTCATCGTCAGCCGGCACCGGGCCGCGGTGCGCGGCGGCAGCTCGTACGAGGACGCCGCGGCCGAGGCCTCGAACACGTCGGGGCGGACCGTGCTGTTCGCGGGCATGACCGTGTGCATCGCGCTGCTCGGGCAGTTCGCGCTCGGCGTCGGGTTCCTCAACGGCGTCTCGGCCGCCGCGGCGATCACTGTGGCGCTGACGATAACCAGTGCACTGACACTGCTGCCCGCGCTGCTCGGCTTCCTCGGCCCGAAGGTGCTCTCCCGCCGCGAGCGCGCCGCGCTGGCCGCTGAACAGGCTGCTGACAGCGCCCTGCTCGACGAAGCCGTGCTGAGCGCAAGCACTTCGACCACTGACAAGCCCGGCACGGCCCGCAGGCCGCGCCGGCAGACCGCCGCGCGCTGGGCGCAGTTCGTGGAGAACCACCGAGTCGCCGTCGCGCTCGGCTCGCTGGTCGCGGTGGTCGCGATCGCGTTGCCGGTGCTCGGAATCCGGCTCGGCACCTCGGATTCGAGCACTGATCCAAGCGGCTGGACCACGCGCCAGTCCTACGAC
>JBOHCW010000332.1:0-7163 GCA_050725375.1 Actinocrinis sp.
CTCTCGCAGGGCGGCACACGGCTTTCGACGCTCTCGCCCCGGATGGTGCGCTCCCTGACAGCCGCGTGATACGAACGGGAGGGACGATCATGCGAGAGGGGAACATCCGGTGGTTGACGTAGGTGCGGAACGCGCGGCGTGGCCGGGGCTGGACGGGCTGGCGTACGGCGGCGACTACAACCCGGAGCAGTGGCCCGAGGAGGTCTGGGCCGAGGACGTGAAGCTGATGCGCGAGGCCGGGGTGAACCTGGTGAGCCTGGGCATCTTCTCCTGGGTCAAGCTCGAACCCGAGCCGGGCCGGTACGACTTCGGGTGGCTCGACCGCGTCATCGCCCTGCTGCACGAGGGCGGCATCGCGGTCGATCTGGCCACGCCGACCGCCGTGCCGCCGGCGTGGTTCCGCAAGCTGCACCCGGACGTGCGGCCGGTGACGCGTGACGGGCGGGTGCTCGGGGGCGGGTCCCGGCAGACTTACTGTCCGCACGCGCCGGCGTACCGTGCCGCGTGCGCGCGGATCGCCGAGCAGCTCGCGGCGCGATACGCGAACCATCCGGCGGTCGTGCTCTGGCACATCCACAACGAGTACGGCTGCCACGTGTCAGAGTGCTACTGCCCTCACTCGGTGGCGGCGTTCCAGGCGTGGCTGCGGGAGCGGTACGCGACGCTGGACGCGCTCAACGCGGCGTGGGGCACCGCGTTCTGGGGCCAGGCCTACACCGCGTGGGACGAGATCGACGCGCCGCGTGACGCGCCGGCGGCGGTGAATCCGGCGCAGCGGCTCGATTTCTCCCGGTTCAGCTCGGACTCGCTGCTCTCGCTGTTCACCGCCGAGCGCGACCTGGTCAGGGCGCACAACCCGGACGTGCCGGTGACCACGAACTTCATGGCGCTGAGCAACAGCACGATGGACCTGTGGGCGTGGTCGCGCGAGGTGGACCTGGTGTCCAACGACCACTACTCGCCGGCCGAGTCCCCGGTCCGGCACATCGCGCTGGCCATGGCCGCGGACCTGTGCCGGTCGCTGGCCGGCGGGGCGCCGTGGCTGCTGATGGAGCAGTCGACCGGCGCGGTGAACTGGCAGCCGCGCAACATCGCCAAGCTGCCGGGCGAGATGGTCCGCAATTCCCTGACGCACCTGGCGCGCGGCGCGGACGGGATCATGTTCTTCCAGTGGCGCGCGTCGCGTTCGGGTTCGGAGAAGTACCACTCGGCGATGCTGCCGCACGCGGGCACCGACACGCGCGTCTGGCGCGAGGTGGTACAGCTCGGGCGGGAGCTGGCCGCGCGGGCCGGCGTGCGCGGCTCGCGGGTGCGGGCCGACACGGCGATCCTGTTCGACTGGGAGTCCTGGTGGGCCGTCGAGCTGGACAGCCATCCGTCCGTCGACGTGCTCTACCACCGGACGCAGTGCGCTTACTACGAGCAGCTCTGGCGCGCGCACGTCACCACGGATTTCGCGCATCCGGGCATGGACTTGTCGCGTTACCGGCTCGTGGTCGCGCCGCTGGCGTACACCCTCGCCGAATCCTCGGCGCTGAACCTGCGCCGGTACGTGGAGGGCGGCGGGACGCTGGTCGTGTCGTACTTCTCCGGGATCGTCGACGAGCACGACGCGGTGTACCTCGGCGGCTACCCGGGCGCGCTGCGCGAGGTGCTGGGCGTGCGCGTGGAGGAGTTCCTGCCCCTGGGCGAGGACCGCCTCGTGCGGCTGGGCGGCGAAGTCGACGGGAGCGCGGCGATCTGGACCGAGCCGGTGGAGCTGCGCGGCGCCGAAGCCGTCTTAGGGTACGAGGACGGCCCGGCGGCGGGCGGCCCCGCCGTGACGCGTAACGCGTTCGGCGCCGGTCACGCCTGGTACGTCTCGACGCAGCCCGACGGTGAGACGCTGCGCGAGATCCTGCGGCGCGCCGCGGCGGACGCGGGCGTCGCCTTCGATACGCAGACCCCTGATACGGTCGAGTCGGTGCGGCGGGTCGGGCCGGACGGCGCGGCGTACGACTTCGAGTTCGACCACGGCGAGGTGGCCCGGGGCGTCGGCACGGGCACGACGGCGGATTAGCCGGCCGGCCGGATGGGCCGCCGGGCCGGTTACGCGACCACGAGGTGGCGGATGTGCTCGGCGGCCTCGGCGCGGGCCTGGTCGGGCAGGCCGGAGTCGGTCACCCAGGTGTCCACCGCGGACAGCGGGGCGAACGTGGACAGGCCGGCCAGTCCCCACTTGCTGTGGTCGGCGACCGCGACGACCCGGCGGGCCGCGGCGATCAGCGCCCGGTTGGTCTCGGCCTCGGCCAGGTTCGGGGTGGACAGGCCGGCGCCGATCGATATGCCGTGGCAGCCCACGAAGGCCAGGTCGAAGTTCAGCGAGCGGATCGCCTGGTCGGCGACCGGGCCGACCAGCGCGTCGGAGGGCGTGCGCATCCCGCCGGTGAGCACGACCGTGGCGCCGTGCCGCGCCTCGGTCAGCCGCAGCCGCTGCGCGAACAGCTCGGCGATGCGGATCGAGTTGGTCACCACGGTCAGGTCCGACACGTCGGTCAGCCGGCGGGCCAGCGCGTAGGTGGTGGTGCCGGCGGACAGCGCCACCGCTCCCCCGCGCGGCACCAGCGCGGCGGCCGCCTCGGCGATCGCCTCCTTGGCGGCGGTCTCCAGGGTGCGCTTGGCCTCGAAGCCGGGCTCGTGCGCGCTGGACTCGCCCAGCGCGACGGCGCCGCCGTGCACCTTCTCCAGCAGTCCGTCGCGGGCCAGCGCGTCCAGGTCGCGGCGCACCGTCATGTCGGACACGCCGAACCGCTCCACCAGGTCGGTCACCCGCACCCCGCCGCGGGCGCGCACCTCGGCGGCGATGGCCGCGCGGCGCTGCTCGGCCAACAGTCCCCGGCCGTCGTCCGTGTCGACCTGCGCCATCGAAGCTCCCTCTCGCTCGCGGTCTTCGCCGATCGGCGATCCCCGCCGCGTTATGCGCCCATTGTGGCACCGAGTGCACGTAACGCGCCGCGCGCGGCGTGAACACTGCGCACTGTTAAGGCCGTGCATATGCGTGGAGGCGGGGTCGGCGCACGCACTAGTCACCTTCGTCGAACGCGTTCGAAACGATGCCAGCCCTTGTGACTTAACGTTCAACCGTGTTTGAATATGTTCGATGAAGGAGCTACCGGTGAAGAAGAGCGTCACGCAGCTGGCCGACGGCCGCGAACTGATCTACTACGACGCCGGCGACGCCGAAGCGCGGGCCGATCACGTCGACGAACGCCCGCTCGAAGCGGTGCACACGACCAGCGAGACCCGGCTGGACCCGGTGCTCGGCGAGTGGGTGGCGGTGGCCGCGCACCGGCAGAACCGGCCGTATCTGCCGCCGACCAACGACTGTCCGCTATGTCCCTCGCGCGACGGCAAACAGACCGAGATCCCGGCGCCGGACTACCAGGTGGCCGTGTTCGAGAACCGCTTTCCGTCGCTCAGCGGCGTGCCGGCGGCGCAGGACACGCTGGTCGGTACGCTGCCGCACCGCGCGCACCAGGGCGGCGGGCGCTGCGAGGTGGTCTGCTTCACCTCCGACCACGACACGACCTTCGCGAAGCTCGACCGGTCGCGGGTGCAGCTGGTCCTGGAGGCCTGGACCGACCGGACCGCCGAGATGTCCGCGCTACCCGGCATCCGGCAGGTGTACTGCTTCGAGAACCGGGGCCGGGAGATCGGCGTCACGCTCTCGCACCCGCACGGGCAGATCTACGCGTTCCCCTACCTGTCGCCGAAGACCGCGCGCGCCGTCGACAACGCGGCCGAGCACCGGGCGCGCACCGGGCGCAACCTGTTCGACGACGTGCTCGCGGCCGAGCGCTCCGGCGGCCGCGTGGTGCTGGAGAACGCCGAGTGGACCGCGTTCGTGCCGTTCGCGGCGCGCTGGCCGTACGAGGTGCATCTTTACCCGAACCGCCGGGTCGGCGATTTCACCCGGCTGGACGAGGCGCAGCGCGCCCGGCTGCCGGAGGCGTACCTCGATCTGCTGGGCCGGTTCGACCGGCTGTTCCCGCGGCAGGCCGGGCCGACCCCGTACATTGCTGCCTGGCACCAGGCCCCGGTCGCCCCGGCCGGTACCGCGCCGGAGCTGGCCCTGCATCTGGAGCTGTTCACCGTGCGGCGCACGGCGGACAAGCTCAAATACCTGGCCGGAACCGAATCGGGCATGGGCGCCTTCATGAACGACGTGTCGCCCGAGCGGGCGGCCGAGCGACTGCGAGAGGCGGCGGCCGGATGACGGCGGCTCTGGGGGACGGCGCGCGGGTCCTGGTGACCGGCGGCGCGGGCTACATCGGGTCGGTGGTGGCGACGCGGCTGATCGAGTCCGGGTACCGGGTCACCGTGCTCGACGACCTGTCGACCGGGTTCCGCGCCGGGCTGCCCGAGGGCGTGGAGTTCGTCGAGGGCCGGGTGCACGAGAGCGCGGCGAAGGTGCTCGACCCGACGTACGCCGCGGTGCTGCACTTCGCGGCCTTCTCGCAGGTCGGCGAGTCGGTGGCCCGGCCGGAGAAGTACTGGGCGAACAACGTGGTCGGCTCGTATCAGCTCCTTGACGCGATGCGCGCGGCCGGGGTGCGCCGGCTGGTGTTCTCCTCGACCGCCGCCGTGTACGGCGAGCCGGACGCGGTGCCGATCCCGGAGACGGCGCACACCGCGCCGACCAGCCCGTACGGCGCGACCAAGCTCGCGGTGGACCACATGATCTCGGCGGAGGCGGCCGCGCACGGCCTGGCGGCGGCCTCGCTGCGCTACTTCAACGTGGCCGGCTCGTACGCCGGCCGCGGCGAACGGCACGACCCCGAGTCGCACCTGATCCCGCTGGTGCTCAAGGCCGCGGCGGGCGAGCGGCCCGAGATCACCGTGTACGGCACCGACTACCCGACGCCGGACGGCACGTGCGTGCGCGACTACATCCACGTCGCCGACCTCGCCGACGCGCACCTGCTCGCGCTCGGCCGGGCGCGCGCCGGGGAGCACCTGATCTGCAACCTGGGCAGCGGGACCGGATTCTCGGTGCGCCAGGTGATCGAGGCCGCCCGCCGGGTGACGGGCCGCGAGATCCCGCAGGCCGAGGCCGGCCGCCGGGCCGGCGACCCCGCGTCCTTGGTGGCCGGGTCGCAGCGGGCGCGCGAGGAACTAGGCTGGCAGCCGGGCCGTGCGGACCTGGAGACCATGATCGCCGACGCGTGGAGCTTCGCGCAGGCGGTCAAGGCAGAAGGCGGCGGCCGGCAGTAGCCGGTTTGGTCGACGGTGATCCGGCCGGGTGTGGCGGCGACGGCGCCGTCCAGTGACCGATGAGTGAAACAGCCCGGATACAGGGCACTGACGCTGGTACATTGCGGCGCGACGCGAGGCGCCCTTCGCGACACGTTCCAGCATCGGCGGCACCGTCCGCGGCACGCAGCGAAAGAAGGCAGCCTTCCGTGATTCCCGCCGACCCGGCCAGCAGCCCGCTCGCCCCGATCGCCGCGAGCGCGGCGCGCCTGTTCGAGACCGCCTACGGCAGGCCGCCGGCGGGGTCGTGGGCGGCGCCGGGCCGGGTCAACGTGATCGGCGAGCACACGGACTACAACGAGGGCTTCGTGCTGCCGATGGCGATCGACCGGTACACGGTGGTCGCCGCCGCGCCGCGCACCGACGGCTCGCTGCGGATCGTCTCGGCCACCGGCGACCGGCGGGTGACCGAGGTCGCGCTCGGCTCGCTGGCGCCCGGGGTGCCGCACGGCTGGGCGGCGTACCCGGCGGGTGTGGCCTGGGCGCTGCTCGGCGCGCGGGTGCTCACGCCGCAGTTCGCCGGCGCCGACCTGGCGTTCGTCTCGACGGTGCCGGTGGGCGCGGGCCTGTCCTCGTCGGCGGCGCTGGAGTGCTCGACCGGGATGGCGCTGGCCGGGCTCTGCGGCGCGAACCTGAGCCCGGCGCAGCTGGCGCGGCTGGCGCAGTACGCGGAGAACGAGTACGCCGGCGTGCCGTGCGGTCCGCTGGACCAGCTGTCCTCGGTGTTCGGCGCGGAGGGCTCGGTGCTGTTCATCGACACCCGCTCGTTCGAGATCGCGATCCACCCGTTCGACCTGGCCGCCGCGCAGCTGACCCTGCTGGTGATCGACACGAAGGTCAGCCACGACCTGGGCGAGTCCGGCTATCCGGCGCGCCGGGCCAGCTGCGAGAAGGCCGCACAGCTGCTGGGCGTGCGGGCGCTGCGCGACCTGACCACCGCGGACCTGGACCGGGTGGCGCGGGAGCTGGACGAGCAGACCGCGCGCCGGGTGCGGCACGTGGTGACCGAGGACGAGCGGGTGGAGCGGTTCGTCAGCCTGCTCAAGCTCGGCGAGCTGGCCGGCCCGCGGCTGAACGCGGCCGGGGACCTGCTGACCGCCTCGCACGCCTCGCTGCGCGACGACTTCGAGGTCTCCTGCGAGGAGCTGGACGTCGTGGTCGAGGCGGCCCTGCGCGGCGGCGCGCACGGCGCCCGGATGACCGGCGGCGGCTTCGGCGGCAGCGCGATCGCGCTGGTGTCGCTGGACCGGGCCGACCGGGTCGCCGAGACGGTGCTCGACGCGCTGCCGCAGGCCGAGATCTTCCAGGCCGTCCCGGCCCGCGGCGCGCACCGCGTGGCCTGACCGGACTCGGACGGGCCGCTGTCGGGCGGTGAGCTCGACCGGTCGTCGAGCCCTGTCAGTCGTCGAAGACCGCGATCCGCAGCGCCCGCAGGCGTTCCGCGTCGGCGACGACGTCGATCTCGGTGATGACGTCCCCGACGACGGTGAAAGCGAGCACGACCGCGAGCCGCCCGCGCGGCGCCATGACCAGGCCGGGCACGCCGTCGACCAGCGCCGTCTCGGTGAACGCGGCGCGTCCGGCCGCCGCGTAAGCGCCCTTCGCCACCACGGACACGCCGCGCAGCTCGACCGGCGCCGCGGTACCCATGACGGCGCGGTCCGCGCGCAGCACGACGTCCGGGTCCAGCAGCGTGAGCAGGGCGTCGAAGTCGCCCTCGCGTGACGCGGCGAGGTACGCGTCGACGACGCGGCGCTGGCGTGCCAGGTCGCCCGACTTCGCGGCCGGGCCCCGTCCCTTGACCCGGCGACGGGCCCGGCTGGCCAGCTGGCGCGCGGCCGCGGGCGTGCGCTCGATCATCGGGCCGATCT
>JBOHCW010000333.1:0-3277 GCA_050725375.1 Actinocrinis sp.
GCCCTCTCGTGTTGCCAGTCGCTCCAGTCGCTAGAAAAATACAGAGCAGTAAAGATCGTGCGGCAGCATAGAATGCGGACATGGCCGCTGCGGGCAAGGACGACAAGGACGACGAGGACCACAAGGACACGGGCGACGACGGCGAGCGGCGTTCGACTGCCGGTCGGCGAACGGTGGACTGGGGACATCTAGGCGCTGCATCCGCCGAATTCGCCGAGGCCGAGGCGTCAGGCAGCGCGGAGGGCCTGCGCGAGCGAAAGAAGCGCCAGACCCGGCAGATGCTGACGGACACCGCCACCGCGATGTTCATGGCGCGCGGATTCGACGCGGTGCGGGTCGCCGAGATCGCCGAGGCGTGCGGCGTGTCCGAGAAGACGGTGTTCAACTACTTCCCGACCAAAGAGTCCCTGATCCTCGACCGGTGGGCGACCCTGCCCACGGCGCTGACCTCGGCCTTGGCCGATCCCCGGACGCCGCCGCCAAGCGCTGCGCTCTCCGTCCTCGCCGACGAGCTCAAGGCACTGACGTCATGGATGGCGCAGCAGCCCGACTTCCCCGAGGCGCGCCGGCTGGTCGGACGCTTCGGCGAGCTGATCCGCTCCACGCCGTCGCTGCGCGCGCACCAGAGCGAGGCGACCGAGCACTTGATCGCCGACACCGCAGCGGTCCTCGCCACGCGCACCGGCACCGATCCCGACGCCCCGGAGCCGCTCGCCGCGGCGCACGCACTGCTCGGCCTGTGGCCCGTCCAGTACGCCGCCCTGCGCCGTCACCTGCCGACCGCGCGCAGCCCGAAGGCGCTCGCCGACGCAGTCGCCGCCGACGTCAGTCGCGCCGCGCGCGTCATCGAACACGGACTCGCGGAGTGGACGACCGGCTCGGCCGCTGGACCTGCGCTTCCTTGACCTCTGCCGGCCTCCTGCATGTGCCCGATCTTCCGAGGAGGTCTACTGCTTCGAGCGGAGCCTCCTTCGGTATCTGATCGGCGAGCGGCACTTCGGAAGCCATATGTCGCAGGGCACTGCGGGGTGCTCGGCGGGGTGCTCGGGGGCCGGTTCGGCGAAGATTCGCCGGGCGTTCACCCATGGTCCGTCTCGGGACCGAGCCTCGGATGGTCTGATCCGGAGCGAGCCGCTTGGCTCCGCGAGTCTCCGTGAGAAGGAAGATGCGCATGTTCGAGGGTTCAAGCAGGCCGGGCGTCCGTGGCTGGGGCAGGGGAAGGCGCGGCGCGTTCGGGGTGGCGGCGACGCTGGCCGTCGGCGCTTGCGTGGCCACCGTGACGGTGGCCGGTGGGGGCGCGGCGCAGGCTGCTGACTCCGCCGCCGGTGCCGGTGCCGGTGCCGCGTTCGGTATCGGGCACGGTGGCGGCAGGTCGCTGGTGCCAGGTGACTTGCTGGTGAGCCGGGCGCACTACGCCGGGACCGCCGGGATGATCACGCCGGGTGTCACGGTGCTGCCGACCGGTGAGGTGGCGATCGCGGACGGCAGTTTCGCGCACGTGTGGGACAACGTGTCGGTGGACGCCAACTTCGGGATCACGGCGCCGATCTACCTCGACGAGCTGAACGGTCGCGGCGTGCGGATCGGCTCCGTCGCGGTGCCCACCGGTACCGCCGGGCCGGCCGGCCGGGGGCACGACGTGCTCACCAGCAGCTTCTCGTCGAAGTCGGAGCTGGCGCTGAACCTGTCGACCGGCGGGTCGTCGGTCACGTTCATGGGCTACGTCGCGCCGGCGAACACGCTGGACGCCTCGAACGGCAACACGCCCGGCGTCATCGACCCGACGAACCCTGACACGCAGGCGGTCTACCGCGCGGTCGGGCAACTGGACGCGCACGGCAAGGTCTCCGTGACCGAGACCAACGCGTACAGCGGCGACAACGGCCGCGCCGCGATCCTCGACGACCGCACCGGCCTGTACTACACGGCCGGCAACTCGAACAACGGCGACGGCACGTCCGTGCCCGGCGTGATCTTCGGCACCGGGGCGCAGCTGGTCAAGCCGGCCGGCAAGCCTGAGCAGGCGCAGAGGCCCGGCAGCCCGACGCCGGTCGGCGGCTTCAGCGTGACGCGGCTGCCGGCGAACACGAAGGCTGACAAGCTCGGCAAGGACACCAACTTCGCCGGCGTCACCGTGCACGACAACGTCCTGTATTACACCAAGGGCAGCGGCGGCAACGGCATCGACACCGTCTACTTCGTGGACACCACCGGCACCGCCTGCCCGCAGGGCGTCGGCCTTCCCGTGCCCGGCGCGCCCGCGCCGACGTCCGCCGACGCGTACGACGCGGCGACCGGCCGGCCCGCCGACAACATGTGCGTCCTGGCCGGGTTCCCGACCGCACTCGCCAAGTCGATCAAGACGCCTGACGTCGGCGTGTCGTCCAACACCAGCGCCCTCGGCGCCATGTGGTTCGCCAACTCGACCACGCTGTACGTCGGCGACTCGGGCAACGGCAGCGACACCTTCGCCAACGGCGGCTACACCGACGCCGCCGCACAGAACCTGGCCGGCATCCAGAAGTGGTCGCTGGTCAACGGCATCTGGACCTACGACTACACACTGAACGCCGGTCTCGGCCTCGGTGTGCCGTATACGGTCGCGGGCCTGCCCACCGGCACCAACGCGATCACCGGCCTGCCCTGGACGCCCGCCACCGACGGCATCCGCAACTTCACCGGCAAGGTCAACGCCAACGGCACCGTGACCCTGTACGGCGTGACGACCACGATCGGCGGCGTGTCCGACTACGGCGCCGACCCGAACAAGCTGGTGACGGTGACGGACAAGGCCTCGGCGACCGCGCTGCCGGCCGACGAGCAGTTCGCGACGCTGCGCACCGCCGGCGCGGGCGACGTGTTCCGCGGCGTGGCCTTCGCCCCGCACGCCGGCTGGTAACCGGTCGGCAGGGTCGCGCTCGGTACGTTTGACCCAGCCACTTGACCAGCGGCGGCGCCCCTCGGGTGTCGCCGCTGGCTCGTCTCGAGACGCGCAGGAGAGTGGAAGGAGAGCGGGACGGGCGTGTGCATGAGGCGGTGTGAACAGAAACCCAGGGGGAGCGGCGAAGTCAGTGACGGTCCGCGAGCGGGAAGCCGATCTCGGACAAGTCCGTGAAAAGGTCCGCGAGCTCAGTGTCCGGATTCAGCCGGGCGACCAGTTCGGGCGTCAGCGGCCGCAGCGCGTAGACATCGCGCACGGCCTCGAGGTCCAGATCGACCTCGTAGTACTCGCTCGCAAAAGCCCGGTATCCCTCGGCGCCGTCGAGCAGCACCGCGA
>JBOHCW010000334.1:0-8034 GCA_050725375.1 Actinocrinis sp.
CGCCTGAAGACCCGGCCGCGCTCGATGCTCTCGCCCGCCAGCTCTACGGCCGGTTCTCCCGACACCTCGCCGGCGAGTTACTCATCGACCGCGAGCGCGCGCAGTTCCTCACCGACCTGACCTGACCCGACCTGACCCGACCTGACCCGACCCGACCCGACCCGACCTGATCAACCCGTCCGATCAACCGCCCCCACCGCCGTTACCCCGCCGCCGCTATCCACTTCACCTCACCCCACTCCACCTCACCAGAAAGGACCCGGCACCATGGCACGCGACGAACTCGGGATGGCCGGACTGGCCTGGCGCTTCGGCGTGGAGGTCGACGGCGAGCAGATCGCGCTGTTCACCGGCTGCGCCGGCCTCGACGCCGAGTACGAGCCCTTCACCTGGAAGGAGGGCGGCGGCGACGGACCGGTGGTCGTGCTCGCCGGACGGCTCACCTACACCAACGTCAAGCTGACCAGGCCGGTCGACAAGCACAGCCCCAAAGTCCTGCAGTGGTTCGCCGCACAGGCCGACAAGCCGAAACCGCGGCACGTGACCGTCACCCTGTTCGACGGCACCGGCGCGTCCGTCGCCACCTGGACGCTGACCGACGCGTGGCCGGTCAAGTACTGCGGCCCGAACCTGACCACGATCGGCAACGAAGCCGAAGCCGTCGCGCTCGAGACGCTGGAGCTCGCACACCGGGGGTTCATGGCATGACAGTGTTCGCACACCTGCGCAACGAGGACGAGGGAACCCTGCTGACCTGCGAGTTCAACCCGTCCACGGTCAAACTCGCCAAGTCCACCACCTGGTCCACTCCCCGCGCGCGCAACGCCAAGGACCACCCGCGGCCGCAGTTCGTCGGCACCGGCCCGCAAACCCTCACCCTCAACCTGCTGTTCAACGCTTACGACCGGGACGGCAGCACGGCCACGACGCCGGTCGCCACCGCGATCTCGCAGCTGTTCGACTGGACCTGCCCGACCTCCCGCTCGCAGGAGGCGAACAGTCCGCTACCGCCGACGATCAGCTTCTTCTGGAGCGCACAGGTCACCGTCACCGGATTCATCAAGCAGGTCGAGGTCGAATATCTGCTCTTTGACACCGACGGCTCGCCGCTGCGCGCGACCGCGACCGTGGTGCTGCAAACCCTGCCCGCCAACGTACCCGGCACCAATCCGACCTCCGGCGGCATCACCGGCCGACGCTCGACGCAGATGACGGACGCCGACACGCTCGCCGGCATCGCACAGCGCGAATACGGCGACGCCGCGCTGTGGCGGGCCATCGCCATCGCGAACGACCTCGACGATCCCGCACGCGTACCGCCGGGAACCAGGCTCCTGCTACCGCCGCGCACCCAGGCGGTCCCGCTCAGCGCGGTCGGCGGTGACCCACGGTGAGCGCACCCGGCTACGGCAGCAGGCCCCGCGTGACGGTCGACGGATCGCCGCCCGCCGACGACATCCTGGCCAGCCTGATCAAGGTACTGATCGACACCCAGCTGCACCTGCCCGACATGTTCGCCCTCGAATTCCTCGACCACGGCCGCGACCTGGCGCGCCGGGCCGGATTCGACTTCGGCGCACGCGTCGAGATCGCCGCGACCGCGGCGGACGGCGGCGACGACGCGGGCACGCTGATCCTCGGCGAGGTCACCGGCCTGGAACAGGACACCGACGCGACCGGCACGTGGACCGTCGTGCGCGGCTACGACCTGTCGCACCGGCTCTGCCGCGGACGGCGCACCCGCACGTTCCTGGACGCCACCGACGGCGACATCGTCCGCCGCGTGGCCGGCGACTCAGGCCTCGAACTCGGCGCCGTGGACGACGACGGCGCCGTGCACCCGCACGTCGGCCAGGTGAACCTGACCGACTGGGAGTTCCTGCGCGCGCGGGCCAACGAGCGCGGCCGCGAAGTCGCGGTCGTCAACGGCCGGCTCACCTGGCACTCCCCCGCCCGGCACGACACCGCGCCCGGCGCGCTCGACGACACGCAGTCGCCGCCGCGTCCGGCGCAACTCCTGCTCGGCACGAACCTGCTGCGCCTCTCCCCGCGCGTCACCGCAGCCGAGCAGGTCGGCGAGGTGTGGGTGCGCGGCTGGGACCCGCAGACCAAACAGCCGATCCGCGGCAGCGCGAAGACCTCCACGGTCAGCGCACGCTCCGGCGCCGACCCCGCCGAGCTGGCCGGACGCTTCCAGGCCGCGCCGTACCTGGTCGCCGACCGGCCGGTGCGCGACGAGCAGGAGGCCGACGCGGTCGCGGCGGCCGTGGCCGAGCAGATCGCCGGCGCGCACGCCGAGATGACCGGCCTCGCCCTCGGCGACCCGAAACTCGTGCCCGGTGCGGCCGTGTCCGTCAGCGGCGTCGGCTGGCCGCACGAGGGCGACTACGTCCTGTCCGGTGCCCGGCACCGCTACGACGAGAGCGGCTACCACACCGAGTTCACCGTCAGCGGCCGCCAGGAGCGCACGCTGCTCGGCCTGGCCTCGATGGGCGCGACCAAGCACGCACACCGGGGCAGCGGACGGCCGTGGCCGGGCCTGGTGATCGGCCAGGTCACCGACATCAACGACCCTGACCAGCGCTTTCGCGTCAAAGTGGCGTTCCCGTGGCTCTCGGACGACTACGAGTCCTGGTGGGCACGCGTCGCCCAGCCCGGCGCCGGGGACGCGCGCGGCCTGGCCTGGCTGCCGGAGGTCGGCGACGAGGTCCTGGTCGGATTCGTACACGGGGACGTGCGCGACCCGTACGTACTCGGCGGCCTCTACAACGGCACCGACCACCCGCTGCTGAACGACCAGCTCGTGGACGGCGACGCCGGGCAGGTCCTGCGCCGCGTGCTCGGCTCGCGCACCGGCCACCGGCTCGTCTTCAGCGACGACGATCAGGACTCGAAGATCACCCTCGCGACCGGCGACGGCAACGCCGCGATCACCCTCGACTCGTCGAACACGAAGATCGTGATCGACGGCTCCGGCCAGGTCACCATCCACGCCGGCGGGCCGCTGAAGCTGAACAGCGACGGGGACATCGAACTGAACGCGAACGGCGGCGACCTGAAGCTGAACGCGAGCGGGCAGCTGAAGCTGTCCGGCGGCACCGGGGCGTCCATCGACGGCGGACCGCAGGTCAGCGTGTCAGGGTCCGTCATCAAGCTCAACTAGATCAGGACACGGAGAAGAGGGCGGGGAAAGCCATGGGAGAGCCGGCCGCGATCAGCGGCGACCAGGTCAACGCGGTGTGCTCTCTGCACCTGATGCCCAACCCGGCGACGGGCGCGCCGCAGCCCGCGCCGCCGCTGCCGTTCAGCGCGCCGATCACCCTCGGCCTGTGTGCGACGGTGCTGGTCAGCGGCTCGCCGGCGGTCGTGATCGGCGCGAGCGGCCTGAACACTCCCCCGCACGTCGGCCTGCACCCGGCCGACCCGTTCTTCGCGCCGCCGGCCCAGCAGGCCGTGATCGCGGCCGGCAGCGGCAGCGTGCTGTTCGGCGGCACGCCCGCGGCGCGCACCGGCGACAGCGCCACCTGCTGCGGACAGCCGACCGGCACGCTCGTCGGCTCGGCCGCGACCGTCCTGATCGGGGGCTGATTCAAGTGACCGGCGTCGCAGAGGACTTCGTCGGCCGCGGCTGGGCCTTCCCGCTGCGGCTCGACAGCACCGGCGCGTTCGCGCTCTCCAGCGGAGACCAGGACGTGGCCGAGGCGATCCGGCTGATCCTGGGCACCGCGCCGGGCGAACGGCCGCTGCGCCCCGAGTTCGGCTGCCCCGTCCATGAGTTGATCTTCGACACCGTGGACGCCGCGCTGGCCGGACGCGCCGGCGCGCTCGTGTCGGCCGCGCTGACCCGGTGGGAGCCGCGCATCGACGTGCTCGGCGTCGACGCGCGCCCGGACCCGGACGCGCCGCAGGTGCTGCGGATCTCGGTGGACTACCGGATCAACGCCACCAACGACCGGCGCAACCTGGTCTTCCCGTTCTACTCGATCCCCGAGGACTGAGCCGCGATGCCGCTGCCCGCACCCGACCTGGACGACCGCCGCTTCCAGGACTTCGTCGACGACGCCAAGCGCCTGGTGCGCCGCCGCGTGCCGGCCTGGAGCGACCACAACGTGCACGATCCCGGCATCACGCTGATCGAGGCGGTCGCGACCATCGCCGACCAGCTCGCCTACCGGCTGAACCAGGTCCCTGAGCGGCACCACCGCAAGTTCCTCGACCTGCTCGGCATTACCCGCAGGCCGCCCGCCGCCGCCCGCGCCGACCTCACCTTCCGCCTGTCCGCTCCCCGCCCGGACGCCGTACTCGTCCCCGCGGGGCACCGAGTGGGTACGCGGCGCGTCCCGGGTGAGGAGCAGATCAGCTTCGCCACCCTCGCCGACCTGCGCATCGTGCCGGTGAGCCTGAACGAGCTTCGCGCCGCCCCGGCCGTCGGCACGCAGCCCGCCGGCGCGAGCGCGGATCCGGCCCGCAACCCGGACAACCTGCGCGATCTTCGCCCCCTGATGCGCCAGGGCGAGCCCGCCGCGTGCTTCTCGCCGGTCCCCCAGCCCGGCGACCGCCTGTACGTCGGCCTGTCGGACGCCGCGCCGTCCTGCCTGGTGTCGCTGCGCACTGACAGCCGGATCGAGGGCATCGGCGTCGATCCGGAACATCCGCCGCTGTACTGGGAGGCGTACCAGAGTGCCGGCTGGGCGCGCTGCGAGGTCGAGCGGGACACCACCGGCGGACTCAACCGTCCAGGCGAGATCCTGCTGCACCTGCCGCCACAGCACACGCACTGCCTGATCAACGGGGTGCGCGCGGCCTGGATCCGCGCGGTCGTCACGACGCCGGCGCCGAACGTGCCCGCGTACAGCCGCACGCCGACGCTCACCAAGCTCACCGCCGCGACCATGGGCGGCACGACCGCCGCGACGCACGCCGAACACATCACCAACGACGAACTCGGCACCGCTGAAGGCGCCGCCGGGCAGCGGTTCCACCTGCACCACGCACCGGTCCTGCCCGGCTCCGAACCGCCCGTCGTCGAGGTCTCATCCGAAGAGGGCTGGCAGCCGTGGCGCCAGGTCGCCGACTTCGCGGGCAGCGGCCGCGACGAGCGCCACTTCACCCTCGACCCGATGACCGGCGAGATCGCGTTCGGCCCGGCCGTGCGCCTGGCCGACGGCAGCGTCCGCTGCCACGGCAAGGTACCGCCCGAGGGCACCACCGTCCGGGTCCGCGAGTACTGGACCGGCGGCGGCGCACAGGGCAACGTGGGCGCCGGCGCTCTCAACGTACTGCGATCCGCGATCCCTTACGTGTCCTCGGTCGCCAACCGCGCCCCGGCGCGCGGCGGCCGCGACGGCGAATCCGTCGCCGAGGCCAAGGTCCGGGCCGCGCTCGCGCTGCGGGGCCAGGACCGGGCCGTGACCGCCGAGGACTACGAGGCGATCGCCGGCCGAGCGGTCTCCGGCGCGGTCCGCGTGCGCTGCGTCCCTCCCGCCACGCCGAGCGACCCGGTCCGGCTCCTCGTCGTCCCCGACGTGTCAGGGTACGGATCCGGCCGCATCCCCTTCGACGCCCTGACACCCGACGAGCCCGGCCTGCGCGCCGTCGCCGCGGCCCTCGAGGAGCGGCGGCTGGTCGGCGTGCGCATCGCCGTCGAACCGCCGCGTTACCAGGGGATCACGGCGGCGGTCCGCCTACGCTCGCGCCGTACCGAAGACCTCGAAGACGTGCGTTCGGCGGCCGTCGCTGCGCTCTACCGCTGGCTCCACCCGCGCGACGGCGGACCCGACCACACCGGCTGGCCCTTCGGCCGCGCCGTCACGCTCGGCGACGTCCACGCCGCCCTGGCCACGGTTCCGGGCGCCGACTACGTCGAAGAGGCCCGCCTCTACCCCGCCGACCCCACCACCGGCGCCCGCGGCGAGGCGGCCCCGGCGATCGAGATCGGCCCCGACATGCTGCCCTTCTCCTACGACCACCAGGTCCGGGTGAGCTGAGTGCGCGGCCCGATCAGCGACGAACCCGAGACGCTCAGCGCCGCCGCGCCCCTGAGCGGCGCGATTCCCGCCGTGTACCGGGAAGACCCGCTGTTCATGCAGTTGTGCGCGGCGTTCGACGACCTGATCGCGCCGCTGGTCACGGCCGTCGACTGCTTCGACGCCTACCTGGACCCGCACCTCGCGCCGGCCGACTACCTGCCCTGGCTCGCCGAGCTGGTCGGCTATCAGAGCACGAACGGCCGCCCGGCCGATCCCGATCGTGACCGCATCGCCTCGGCCGTACGCGACCACGGCCGACGCGGCACGTCGCGAGGCGTACGCGAGGCGGCCGCGCACGCCGCGAACGTGCCGATCGAGCAGGTGCGGCTGGACGATCCGGGCGGCACCCGCTGGTCGACGCGAGCAGGCGGCGCCACGGCGGCCGCCACCTGGCCGCCGCCGACAGAAGCACGCATACACGTCCAGCCGCGCCACACCCCGGAACCCGCGAGCGCGCATCAGGACCCAGAGAACCTCAGGTCGACGGTACAGGCCGCGATCGACGAGGCCACCGGCGTACACGTCCGCATCACGGTGGACGTGTACACAGCCGAGCAACACACAGACAAGTCAGGGGTCGGCGACAGCGCGCAGCAGCCGCGCCGCGCCCGGCCCGATGGGGCGAGAACATACGGAGGCGAAGAACCATGATTCTGTGCCGGGAATGCGGCAACAGCGCGCCGTCACGCGACGGCTTCTGCTCCTCGTGCGGGGCGTTGCTCGACTGGTCGGGCGAACGGGTTGAGACACAGTCGTCCCAGGCCGCGCACGCCGCGCAGACCACCCAGGTGCTACCGGTCATCCAACCGGCCGCCACACCGACCGTGCCACAATCCGCACCGCCGGCGGCCACACCGCCGACTGGCGCGTCCCAGCCCTTCATCCCCGCCGCGCCGTTCACCCCACACGTGCCGCCGCCCAACGCCGAATCCGCAGGCCGGCTGCCCACCGCCGAGGCCCGCCGCGCCGAGCCGGTGCCCGTCCCATCAGAACACGGATACACGGGTCCATACTGCCAGGGCTGCGGTGTACGCAATCCGCAGGACCGCCGGTTCTGCCGCGCCTGCGGCACCATGCTCCAGCTACCGGCGACGGCGGCGACCGGGCGTCGCGGCTGGTGGCGCCGATTCGTCGACCGGCTACTGCGCCGCCGAGGCGGCCACGCGGCCGGCGACCGGCCGGCCGGCTTCCGCGACCACTCGATCAACTCGCAGAACTCTGACGCGCCGGACGCTCGAAAGCGGCGCGGCCTCCACTTCCCCCGCCACATCAAGCTGGGCAGGCTCGCGCCCGTACTGATCATCGCCGGACTGGCCGGAATCGGCCTGGGCCCGGCGCGCACGTGGGTGTCCACCGAGATCAGCACCCTGTTCGGCAGGGCCAGGGCCACGGTGAACCAGCACTACACCAACGTCACACCCGTCGGCGCGAGCGCGAGCTCCGAAGCAGGGCACGGCGCCGGGCTGGCCGTGGACGGCCTCAACAACACGTACTGGGCGAGTTCTCAGCACCCTGACGGCGCTGGCGACACGATCACCGTCACCTTCGCGTCGCCGGTCGACATCGACCAGATCGGCATCCTGTCCGGCGCCGACGCCAAGGACTTCCGGGCCTCCGGCCGCCCGCACGACCTCGTGGTCACCGTCCAAGGAGCCTCGCCGGTCGAGGTGTCCCTCGACGACTCGTCCGACTTCCAAAGCCGCGCCGCCACCTTGCGCCACGTCACGACGGTCACTATCACCGTCAAGGACGCCTACCCCGGCCAGAAGCACCACGACCTGGCAATCCGCGACCTGGAGTTCTTCGTCAAGTCGAGCTGACCGTCCAGAGGGCGGGCGCGCTTCCGCGTCCGCCCACGCATATGATCGGCGGCATGGCGCTGCGGCTTGTTCAGGTTAACTTCAAGGCTCGGGATGACTCGGCGCTCGGCCGGTTCTGGGCGCGGGCGCTGGACTGGGGCACGACCAGCGAGGGGCCCGGTGTGACCAACGTCGAACCCGTGGGC
>JBOHCW010000335.1:0-4579 GCA_050725375.1 Actinocrinis sp.
CACCCCAGGATGGATGGAACGGAGCCGATCACCGTGACCGCCCCGCACCCGACCGCAGGCGATCTGACCCACCTGGTCAAGGCGTACGACGTCCGAGGCACCGTGCCGGACCAGCTCGACGAGCGGATCGCCGAGGCGGTGGGCGCGGCCTTCGTCAAGATCGTCGGCGCGAGCGCGATCACCGTGGGCTGGGACATGCGCCCCTCCTCGCCCGCCCTGTCCGCCGCCTTCTCGCGCGGCGCGGCGAGCCAGGGCGCGGACGTGGTGCAGATCGGTCTGGCCTCGACCGACCAGCTGTACTTCGCCTCCGGTCACCTCGGCGTGCCCGGCGCGATGTTCACCGCCAGCCACAACCCGGCCCGCTACAACGGCATCAAGATGTGCCGGGCCGCCGCCGCCCCGGTCGGCCGGGACACCGGCCTGTCCGAGATCCGCGAGCTGGCCGCGCGCGAGCTGGCCGAGCCGGGCACCATCGCCCCGGCCGCCGCCACCGGCACCGTCACGCAGCAGGACCTGCTCGGCGCGTACGCCGACTACCTGCGCACCCTCGTCGACCTGACCCCCAACCGCCGCCTCAAAGTGGTCGTGGACGCGGGCAACGGCATGGGCGGGCACACCGTCCCGGTCGTCTTCGAGGGCCTGCCGCTGGACGTGGTCCCGATGTACTTCGAGCTGGACGGCTCGTTCCCCAACCACGAGGCCAACCCGCTGGACCCGAAGAATCTCGTCGACCTGCGCAAGAAGGTCACCGAGGTCGGCGCCGACCTCGGCCTGGCCTTCGACGGCGACGCGGACCGCTGCTTCGTGGTCGACGAGCGCGGCGAGCCGGTCCCGCCGTCCGCCGTCACCGCCCTGGTCGCCGTCCGGGAGCTGGCCAAGCACCCCGGCGCCACGATCATCCACAACCTGATCACCTCGCAGGCCGTGCCCGAGATCGTCCGCGAGCACGGCGGCGTACCCGTGCGCACCCGGGTGGGCCACTCGTTCATCAAGCAGATGATGGCCGAGACCGGCGCGGTCTTCGGCGGCGAGCACTCCGCGCACTACTACTTCGCGGACTTCTGGAAGGCCGACACCGGCATGCTCGCCGCGATGCACGTGCTGGCCGCCCTCGGCGAGCAGGACCGCCCGCTGTCCGAGCTGGTCGCGCAGTACAGCCGGTACGCCGCGTCCGGGGAGATCAACAGCGAGGTCTCCGACCAGGCAGGACGCGCCGCCGCGGTCCGCGCCGCGTACGAGGGGCAGCCCGGCGTCACCGTCGACGACCTGGACGGCATGACCGTGGCAGGCAGCGACTGGTGGTTCAACCTGCGTCCGTCCAACACGGAGCCGCTGCTGCGGCTTAACGTGGAAGCACGCACCGATGAGGAGGTCGCCGCGATCCGCGACGCCGTCCTCGCCATCGTGCGCGCCTGAAGGCAGTCGTCCGACCACAGTCATAGTCACCGTGACATCCACCGTGGCATTCAAGCCAGAGTCGACCAACAGTCGGCCAACGACCGGAAGGGGCACCGATGCCTACCTTGATCGAGCCCTCCCTCCTGGAGATCCTCGCCTGCCCGAACTGTCACGCGCCGCTGCGTGAGGACGTCGAGGCGTCGGAACTCCTCTGCACCGACGCGGGCTGCGCCCTGGCGTACCCGGTTCGCGACCACATCCCGGTCCTGCTGATCGATGAGGCACGCAAGGTCGGCTGAACCGGCTACGGACCACCCGAAGGGTGCCATGGAGCTGCACGAGGAGCTGCTGTCCGACGCCGAGGCCGCCGAACAGGCCGACCACGGCGGTTCGCTGCGGCTGATCGCCGCGACCGGCGCCCGCATCCGGCGCGCCGCGGCGCTGCGCGAGTTCGACCCGGACGCCGACGCGGCGCTGCACGCGCTGGCCGCCGACGGACGTCCGCGCGCCATGATCGTGCTCGGATACGGCACCGGCGCGACCGTCGCACGGCTGCTGGCGGCCGTCGCCGGAGCCGCGGCGGCCGTGCCGATCGTGCACGTGCCCGGTCCGGCGCTGCCGGGCTGGGTCGGGCCGCTCGACCTGGTGGTGGTGGCCTCGACCGCCGGACGCGCCCCGGAGATCTCCGCCGCGCTGACCGAGGCGGGCCGGCGCGGCTGCCGGATCGTGGTGGTCGCGCCGAGCTCGTCGCCGATCGGCGAGATGTGCAAGCAGGTGCGCGGCACGCTGATCTCGATGGCCGACGAGGTGGCGCCGGTCTGGTCGCGGCTCTGGTCGATCGCCGTGCCGACCTTGATCGCGGCCGAGACGGTGGGCGTGATCGCGGCGCAGGACTACGCCGGCGCGGCGTCCGCGGCCGACGAGGCGGCCATCCGCTGCCGGCCGAGCCAGGAGCCCTTCGTCAACCCGGCCAAGGAGATCGCGCTGCGGCTGGCCGAGTCGGTGCCCGCGGTCTGGGCCTCCGGCCAGGTCGCGGCCGTCGCCGCCGAACGGCTCTCCGACCAGGCCGCGCTACGCGCCGGCGTCCCGGCCGCGCACGCCGCGCTGCCCGACCTCGGGCGCGGACAGTTCGGCCTGCTCGACGGACCGCTCACCTCCGGCTCGACCGACATCTTCCGTGACCCGATCGAGGACGGCGCCGGCCGCACCGCCGCCGTGGTGCTTCTCGCCGAGGACGGCGCCGACCCGCGGCTGGGCGTGGTCGAGAGCCTGGTGCGCGGCCGCGGCGTGGCGATGACGGTGTTCGCCGCGGAGGAGACCGACCCGCTCGCCCGCGCCGCCGACCTGATCGCGATCGCCGATTTCGCCGCGTCGTACCTCGCGCTGCTTGTGGGCATCGGCCCCGACCAAGGCCGGATCATCGACGAGTACCGGCTGCGCACCGCGCAATAGGCGGCACGCCGCGATCGCCCTGCGCGGGTAGTGCCTGGTGTCTCAGGTAACGGGACGATTCAGATCCGTTGAAGGTGTGTGTCAGCAGTCGTCGTCACGCGGTACGGTAGACCCCGACAGGGAGGGTACGACGGCGGTCTACAGGGGTAGTGACGTGGTGGTGAACGGGGAAATCACAGTCACCTTCGGCGACGTTGAGGACGCCGCGGTGAAGGTACGCAGCGTGAGCGGCAACATTGACATGATGCTCGCCGATCTGCGCACGATGCTGCGTCCGCTGGCCGCCGAGTGGGCCGGTGCCGCGGCCGAGAGCTATCAGTACCAGCAGCACCTGTGGGACCAGGCCGCCGAGGACATGCACTCCGTCCTGTTGCGCATCGCCGCCGTGCTGGAGACGTCGCACGGCTCGTACGTCGAGGCCGAGACCGAGCTGCGCGACCTGTGGGCGTGACCCCCGCCAGGGCATATCCGAACCCTGTGAAATAGGCGCTGTCCGCGGCGCCGTCCGAGGGCGCCGCGAACACCCCCTAAACTCGTCCGAGAGTTCATCGAGGAGGAGATTTCATGCCCAACACCGACTTCAAGGTCGCGGATCTGTCCCTGGCCGCCTTCGGCCGCAAGGAAATTCAGCTGGCCGAGCACGAGATGCCCGGACTGATGGCGGTGCGGCGCGAATACGCCGAGGCCCAGCCGCTGCGCGGCGCGCGGATCACCGGTTCGCTGCATATGACCGTGCAGACCGCGGTCCTTATCGAGACCCTCGCCGCGCTCGGCGCCAAGGTCCGGTGGGCGTCCTGCAACATCTTCTCCACGCAGGACCACGCCGCCGCGGCCATCGCCATCGGCCCCGAGGGCACGGTCGAGGCGCCCGACGGCGTACCGGTGTTCGCGTGGAAGGGCGAGAGCCTCGAAGAGTACTGGTGGGCCACCGAGCAGGCGCTGACCTGGCCGGACGGTGAAGAGCCGAACATGATCCTGGACGACGGCGGCGACGCGACGATGCTGGTGCACAAGGGCGCCGAGTATGAGGCCGCAGGGGTCGTGCCGGACGCGTCCGCCGACGACGCCGAGGAGTGGCAGGTCGTGCTCGCCTCGCTCAAGACCTCGTTGATCTCCGACGGCAAGAAGTGGTCCCGGATCGCCGAATCGGTCAAGGGCGTGACCGAGGAGACCACCACCGGCGTGCACCGGCTGTATGAGATGTTCGAGCAGGGCGCGCTGAAGTTCCCGGCCATCAACGTCAACGACGCGGTGACCAAGAGCAAGTTCGACAACAAGTACGGCTGCCGCCACTCGCTGATCGACGGCATCAACCGGGCCACCGACGTGATGATCGGCGGCAAGGTCTGCGTCGTCTGCGGCTACGGCGACGTCGGCAAGGGCTGCGCCGCCTCCCTGCGCGGCCAGGGCGCCCGGGTGATCGTCACCGAGATTGACCCGATCTGCGCCCTGCAGGCGGCGATGGAGGGCTACGAGGTGCGGACGCTGGATGAAGTCGTCGAGACCGCCGACATCTTCGTCACCGCCACCGGCAACAAGGACATCATCACCGTCGACCACATGGCGCGGATGAAGCACAACGCGATCGTCGGCAACATCGGTCACTTCGACAACGAGATCGAAATGGCGACGCTGGAAGCCTCCGACGCCGAGCGGACCAACATCAAGCCGCAGGTCGACGAGTGGAGCTTTCCCGACGGCCACTCGATCATCGTCCTCTCCGAAGGGC
>JBOHCW010000336.1:0-8881 GCA_050725375.1 Actinocrinis sp.
CCCCGGGGCGGGTGGCCCGGGCCTACCGGGAGATCTTCGCCGGTCTGTACCAGGGCCCCGAGGATGTGCTGACGACCACCTTCGACATCGGCCACGACGAGATGGTGCTGGTCCGGGACATCGAGCTCTACAGTTGCTGCGAACACCACCTCGTTCCATTCCACGGAGTGGCCCACGTCGGCTACATTCCTTCGGTGGACGGGCGCATCACCGGACTGTCGAAACTCGCCAGGCTGGTGGATGTCTACGCGAAGCGTCCCCAGGTCCAGGAGCGGCTGACCACGCAGGTCGCCGACGCCCTGGTCCGGATCCTGGAGCCCCGCGGGGTCATCGTCGTAGTGGAGTGCGAGCACCTGTGCATGTCGATGCGAGGGATACGGAAGCCCGGGGCGAAGACGGTCACCTCGGCCGTCCGCGGGATGCTGCGGTCCTCCGCGACGCGCGCGGAGGCGATGAGCCTGATCCTCGGCCGCTGAACACCGGACGCGGCGCGGCGCGGGCCGAGATCGAGCCGAAGACCGGCCTGAAGGCGGATGAGGCGGTTGCCGAGGGCGTGCCGCAGGGCGGCTCGAAGGGCGCGCAGAAGAAGTCGGGCCCGAAGCCGGGCGGGAAGCCGAACACAGAGTCGAGCAGAGAGCCGCACAGCGGCCCTCAGACGGCGTCGCAGGGCCCTGTGCACGGTACCGGCGCTCCGGCCGCCGAGATCCCCGTACGGCGGCCGTGGGTGCCTCGTGCGGCCGGTTGGCTGTGCTACCTGCTCGGCCTGTTCGACATCCTGTCCGCGCTCTTCCCGCGCGTGCGGCACCTCGAATCCGTGCACCGTTACGGGCACTTCGTGCCCGGCCTGCAGGTCAACCCGTACGCCGTGGCCGCGAGCCTGATCCTCGGCGTGCTGCTGATCTCGCTCGCGCACGCGCTGCGGCGGCGCAAGCACCGTGCCTGGATGGGCGTGGTCGCGCTGCTCGCCGCCTCGGTCACCCTGCACCTGCAGCGCCGCGAGCCGGTCGGCGGCGTCGCGCTGTACGTCGTCTTCCTGATCCTGCTGCTCGTCTACCGCTCGGAGTTCTACGCGCTCAGCGACCCGAAATCGCGTTGGCGGGCGATCTGGACCTTCTGGGCCATGCTGATCGGCGACATGGCCATCGGCCTGGTGCTGGTGTCCGCGCGCGGCGACCGGATCATCGGCGACGCGAACCTGTTCGACCGGGTCGACCACGTGTGGCTGGGCCTGGCCGGGATCACCGGCCCGATGCACTTCAGCGGCGACAACTACGGCGACTACGTCTACTTCTCGCTGTTCGGGCTCGGCCTGCTGACCGTGCTGGTCACCGTGTACCTGTTCCTGCGGCCCGCCGAACCGGCCGCCCGGCTGACCGCCGAGCAGGAGGCCGAGATCAGGACTCTGCTGGCCAAGCACGGGCGGCGCGACTCGCTCGGCTACTTCGCGCTGCGCCGCGACAAGTCCGTGCTGTTCTCGCCGACCGGCAAGTCCGCCATCGCCTACCGCGTCGTGTCCGGCGTGATGCTGGCCAGCGGCGATCCGATCGGTGACCCGGAGGCGTGGCCGGGCGCGATCCACGCGTTCATCGAGCGCGCCGAGCGGTACGCGTGGATCCCAGCCGTGGTTGGCTGCTCCGAGCAGGCCGGCGAGATCTGGCACCGCGAGGCCGGGATGGACGCGCTCGAACTCGGCGACGAGGCCGTGGTCGAGGTGGCCGACTTCTCGCTCGACGGCCGGGCGATGCGAAACGTGCGCCAGATGGTCAACCGGATCGAGCGGCAGGGCTACGCGTGCGAGGTGCGCCGGCTGCGCGACATCGACCCGGCGGAGGTGGTGCTGATCCGCCGGCTGGCCACCGACGGGCGCTCGACCGAGACCGAGCGCGGCTTCTCCATGGCGCTGGGCCGGTTCGGCGACCCGACCGACGGCGAGTGCGTCGTGGTGACCGCCACCAAGGACGAGCAGATCCGCGCGGTGCTCAATTTCGTGCCCTGGGGCGGGGACGGGCTGTCGCTCGATCTGATGCGCCGCGACCGCACCGCCGACCCGGGCCTCAACGAACTGATGATCGTGGCGGCGCTGCGCGAGGCGCCGGGGCTCGGGATCGAGCGGATGTCGCTCAACTTCGCGGTCTTCCGCTCCGCCCTGGAGCGCGGCGAGCGGATCGGCGCCGGACCGGTGCTGCGCCGCTGGCGCGGCCTGCTGGTGTTCCTGTCCCGCTGGTTCCAGATCGAGTCGCTCTACCGGTTCAACGCCAAGTTCCGGCCGGTGTGGGAGCCGCGCTTCGTCGCGTTCCGGCAGACCCGCGACCTGCCGCGTATCGCACTGGCCGCGCTGGAGGCCGAGGCCTTCCTGGTGCTGCCCTCGATGCTGCGCCGCGGGCCGATCGAAGAGGCGGACGAAACCTCGCTGCGCACGTACTGACCTTTTACGCATCGTCAGGCGCGTGCGGCACCGGCCGTAACGCATATAGCGCCGGTAAAGGCTGCGCCGGGCGGTGGTTTCCGCAACGGCCGCGGTACGCGGGCAGGGCGGGAGCGGCACTAGGCTTGCCCCATGGCTGTGCTGGCGACGCGACCCAACCGGCGGGTGACGGGGCTTCCCGAGCTCGACCGGTGCGCCGTGATGGGCGTGGTCAACGTCACCCCGGACTCGTTCTCGGACGGCGGGCGCTACTTCGAGCCGCGCGCCGCGATCGACCACGGGATCGAACTGCTGGCCGCCGGGGTCGACTACCTCGACATCGGCGGCGAGTCGACCCGGCCGGGCGCGCTGCGCGTGTCGGCCGAGGAGGAGCTGCGCCGGATCCTGCCGGTGATAAGGGCGCTGGCCCGCGAGGGCGCGACCATCTCGGTGGACACGATGCGCGCCCGGGTCGCCGCGAACGCGGTCGAGGCGGGCGCCGCGATCGTCAACGACGTGAGCGGCGGGCAGGCCGACCCGGCGATGATCCCGTTCGTCGCCTCGGCGAGCGTCCCGTACATCCTCATGCACTGGCGTGGGCACAGTGTCGACATGAACAGTCGCGCCGTGTACGTCGACGTGGTCGCCGAGGTGCGCGCCGAACTGGCCGGGCACGTCGAGCGGGCAGTGGACGGGGGCGTCGCGGTCGACCGGATCATCCTCGACCCGGGCCTGGGCTTCGCCAAGAGCGCGGTGCACGACTGGGCGCTGGTCGGCCGGCTGGACGCGCTGCACTCACTCGGGCGGCCGCTGCTGATCGGCCCGTCCCGCAAGCGCTTCCTCGGCCGGCTGCTGGCCGGGCCGGACGGCGAGCCGCGCCCGGCGCCGGACCGGGACGCGGCCACCATCGCCCTCGCCGCCCTGGTCGCCGCGAACGGCGCGTGGGCCGTGAGGGTGCACGCAGCGGCTGAGGCGATCGACGCGGTGCGGGTCGCCGCCTCGTTCGCGGACCCGCAGTACGCGGACAAAGCAGGCGACGCGAACAGGGCAGGGGACCGCTGATGACGCATCCGCCGGTGGACGAAGAGCCGTTCACCGCCGAGCAGGCCGCGGTCGCCGCGGCCAACGAGAACTTCTACCAGGCGGTGGAGGACGCCGACCTCGACACCGTGCGCGCCTTGTGGATCGACGGCGAGCACGCGAACACCGCGCACTGCGTGCACCCCGGCCAGCCGGCCGTGCACGGGCGTGCGCAGGTGCTGATGTCGTGGGCGGTCGTCATGTCGCGCCTGACATACCTTCAGTTCTTCATCACGGACGTGCGCGTCGTGGTCGCTGGCGACCTGGCCGTGGTGACCTGCGCGGAGAACGTGCTGACCGACCTGCCGAACGGCGAGGGCGGCGACGGCTCGGGCTTCGCCGGCGGGCGCGCGGAGGCGACCAACGTGTTCCGGCGTTCCGCGGACGGCCGCTGGCTGCTGTTCGCGCACCACTCCTCGCCGGTGTTCCCGTCCAGCGGACCCGACGACGCGGACGAACGCGACTAGCGCGACGAGCGCGTCCGCACCGGTTCCGAAGGGCTTTACGGGGTTAGACGCCCCTGAGCTTTGGGCAGGCAGCAAGCGCGGCAATTGCATTCGACGGCACCTGACGGCCGCGGCGCGCGCCGCGATGCACAGGCGGGCCGGCGCGTGCGAGGCGGCGGCACGGCCGGGCACGAACGAAGCAGACGGAGCGGCGCATGGGCGAGGGCGTGGACCGGACGGCGGATCTGGACCGGATAGTCCTGCACGGCCTGCGCGGCCGCGGCCTGCACGGGGTCTACCCGCGGGAACGGGCCGAGGGACAGACCTTCATCGTGGACGCGGCGCTGTCCGTGGACATCAGGGCTGCCGCATCGAGCGACGACCTTACGAAGACCGCCGACTACGGCACGGTCGCCGAGCAGATCGTCGCGCTGATCGAGGGCGAGCCGGTGAACCTGATCGAGACCCTGGCCGAGCGGATCGCCGCCGCCTGTCTGGCGCAGCCGGCGGTGCGGGCGGTGGAGGTCACGGTACACAAGCCGGACGCGCCGATCTCGGTGCCGTTCGAGGACGTCACGGTCACCATCAAGCGCTGGAACGAGCGGCGGACCGACGAGGCACGGGAGGGCGCCCGATGACCCTTGAGCGCAAGCGCGGCTTCGACCACCGGGCGGTCCTCGCGCTCGGCGGGAACATCGGCAACCGGCTGGAGAATCTGCAGTCGGCGCTGGACGCGCTGGTGGACACCCCGGCGCTGGCGGTGGCGTCGGTCTCCCCGGTCTACGAGACCGAGCCGTTCGGCGGCACGCCGGGCGAGCCGGGATACCGGGACCTGAGCAGTCAGCCGCACTTCTTCAACGCGGTCGTGGTGGCCGACACCGACCTGACGCCGCTGACGCTGCTGGACCGGGCGCTGGCGATAGAGCAGGCGCTGCACCGCACGCGTGAGGAACACTGGTCGGCGCGCACGATCGATGTCGACGTCATCGCCTACGACACGCTGGTGACGCACAACTCGCGGCTGACCGTTCCGCACCCGCGCGCACACCTGCGCGCGTTCGTGCTCGTGCCGTGGCTCGATCTGGAACCGGACGCGCAACTGCCCGGCTGGGGGCCGATCGCGGCGCTGCTCGAAGCGCTCAAGCCGATCAACGGCGTCAAACGGCGCGACGACTTGGCGCTACAGGTATAGGGCCCGGCCTGAGGCGCGCAATAGCGATGTGGGCGTGAGTGCGTAACCGTAAATGTATGGCGATCGCTGTGCGGCCGTGACCTGATGGTGTATCCGTTGGGGCGTGCTCGCCGGTGAACAACCGAAACTGACAAACTAGAGCCGTGAAGCCGACCAAACCCCTGGTGCTCGTCGCGACCGTCGTCGCCGTGGCTGTGATCGCCTATGTGGTCATCCGCTTCTGGTACCACTTCGGCTCGGACAACGCGCCCGCGGTGCCGCTGTCCGCGCCGATCACGCTCGCGGTGCTCGCGGCGGCGGTGTTCGCCGTAGCGCTCGGCCTGCGGTCCCGCTTCGCCGCGTACCGCGAGGCGCGCGAGCGCGTCGACCGCGGCCTGCCGCGGGACCCGACCGCGCGCGCCGCCAAGCCGATCGATCCGCTACAGGCGGCCCGGGCGCTGGTGCTGGCGAAGGCGTCGGGCCTGGTCGGCTCCGTGTTCGCCGGGATCTACGGCGGCTACGGGCTGTTCCTGGTCGGCCGGCTGGACCTCGGGATCTACCGGTCCGAGGCGCTGCGCTGCGTCTTCGCCTTCGTGGCCGGCTGCGCGCTGGTCGCCGCGGCGATCTACCTGGAGCACATCCTGAAGGTGCCGCCGGAGCAGCCGGGCGGCGACGGCAAGGTCGCCTCGGGCGCCTGACGACCCTTCACCTGCGGTGTAGTCCGTCACACGGATCACGCGACGCTGATCTGTCACAGTATCGGCTACTCACAGTGCTGATCTGTCACAGGTCCGACCGCACTGTGTGCGGCTGCTGTAACCCTCCGTTTGGCCGCTGTCTTCTGCTTGTCTGACGATGCATTAGGCAGTTTTGACTTTTCAATCTGCAAACGGGTATTCCGTAGAATGCGGCGCAACTACTAGAGTTTCCTTATGCGTCATCGGCAGACTACGGGGGCGGGTGTGTCGGGAGCCCGGCCCGGCATCGTCGTTTTCGCGTTGACCGCGGCGGGCGGGGGCCTGGCCGTCGGACTTGACCAGCCGGCCGGAGCGTGGGCCGGGTACGGGGTCGCGTCGCTGGCGGCCGTCATCGGGTTCAGCACCCTGTGGCAGCAGCGTGGACTGCTGGAACGGCGCGCGCAGGAGGCGGCGAGGCGCCGTCGGGTCGACCTGGAGGCCGCGTCCGCCGCCGATCTGCGGCATGACACCGAGATCGAACGCGCGCGGGCCGACCTGGAACACGAACAGCAGTACTCGGCCCTGATCCAGGGTCAGCTCACCCGCGCCCGTGAGCAGCTTGAGCGCGAGCGGGCGGCGCGCCGTGCGGCGGAACGCGAGCTGGACGTGCTGACCGGCCCCGGAACGTGGCAGCCCGGCATGCCCTCGGTGTTGCTGACAGTCGAGGAGCCGCGCGAGGCCGCGACTCCGGAGGCCGTCGAGTTGCGGACGGCCGAACAGCGGAGCGGTGAACAGCGGAGCGGTGGACGGCAGAGCGGTGAACGGCAGAGCGCTGCGGCGCAGCCTGTAGAAGTCGCACCCAGAGAAGCCGCCGCCGTGTCAGAAGCCGATGCCGGCGTCGCGCCGGTGCGGGACGAGCCGCTCCCGGTCGCCCGGCTGATGACGGCTCAGCCGGCGGCGGCCGAGCCGCAGGCGCCTGAAGCTCCCGCCTCGGACAAGGTGCCAGCGCAGCGCGGCGAGGGCTCGGCTGCGCTGCGTCGCGGCTGGCAGGTCGTGGACGGCGACGACGAGGACGACGACGTGTTGTCGGCGGCTGAGGCGGAGCGGCTGTACCGGCCGTTCATCGACCGGCTGGACCCCCCGGCGGCGGCCCCGGTGTCCGATGCCGCGCTCGCGATGGCGCCGGTTATAGCCGCGGAGCTGGACGGCCTGCTCGACCTGACCGCTTACGACGAGACCGTCGAGTTCTCCGTACGCGAAATCAAGGGCATGGCTTAACCACGGGTATTGCTTTAACCGTGTCCTATCCGCGCCAATGCCGCGTGAACGCGCGTGCTTAGGACAGGGTCGCGCTATACCTGCTCGCGCCGGTTACTTCTTACTTATCGATGTCTCCGACGACGAAGAACGTCGAGCCGAGAATCGCCACCATGTCGGCGATCAGGTGTCCGGGCAGCAACTCGCCGAGGATCTGCACGTTGTTGAACGAGGCCGAGCGCAGCTTGAGCCGCCACGGCGTCTTCTCACCGCGCGAGACCAGGTAGTAACCGTTGATGCCGAGCGGGTTCTCGGTCCATGTGTAGATCTCGCCCTCAGGCACCTTGAGCACCTTGGGCAGCCGCAGGTTGATCGGCCCCTGTGGCAACGCGGACAGCTTGTCCGCGCACGCCTCCGCGATGTCCAGCGACACCTTCGTCTGCTCCAACAGCACGTCGAAGCGGCTGAAGCAGTCGCCGGCCGTGCGCGTCACGACTCGCACCACGTCGCCGAGTTCGCCATAGGCGAGGTACGGATCGTCGCGGCGCAGGTCGAAGTCGACGCCGCTGGCCCGGGCGATCGGCCCGGACAGTCCGTACGCCGCGACCTGCTCCGCGGTGACCACGCCGACGCCCTCGGTGCGGGCGCGGAAGATCTCGTTGCCGTGGATCACGTCCTCGATGTCCTTGAGCCGGCCGCGCACGGCCGCGATCGTGTGCCGCGCGCGGTCCAGCCAGCCGGCGGGCAGGTCCTCCTTCAGGCCGCCGACCCGGTTGAACATGAAGTGCATCCGGCCGCCGGAGATCTCCTCCATGACCTTCTGCACTTCCTCGCGCTCGCGGAAGGCGTAGAAGATCGGCGTGATCGCGCCCAGCTCCAGCGGATACGAGCCGAGGAACATCAAGTGGTTGAGCACTCGGTTCAGCTCGGCGAGCATCGTGCGCGCCCAGGACGCGCGCACCGGCAGTTCCATGCCGAGCATCTGCTCGGCGGCCAGCACCACGCCGAGCTCGTTGCAGAAGGCGGACAGCCAGTCGTGCCGGTTCGCCAGCACGACGAGCTGCCGATAGTCGCGTACTTCGAACAGCTTCTCCGCGCCGCGGTGCATGTAGCCCACGATCGGCTCGGCGGACACGATGCGCTCGCCGTCCAGGACCAGCCGCAGCCGCAGCACACCGTGGGTGGAAGGGTGCTGCGGGCCGACGTTGAGGACCATGTCCTCGGTGGCAAGGCCGGTACCGACTCCGGCGGTGCGCTCGACTAGCTGTCCCATGAGCGGAAGTCTCTCACCCTTCGCTTTCGCCGTGCTGGAGAGGGAGCCACGGACCGGTACACGGCACGTTCACGCCTTGCGCGAGCCAGCCGAAGCCGCCGAGTCCGTCCGGGTCGGTCAGTTCCGCGGCCGACGACGCCTGAGACAGCGCACGCAGGTAACCGCGCGGATCGCTCGACGCGAGTGCGAGGTTCGGACGCGCGCCGGTAATCCCCAGGCTGTGGATAACTTCGCGCTGTGTCGCGTAGACCGTCCACGACGCGTAGGCCGCGGCAGCGGCGGCGCACGCATCGAGGGCGACGTGCGCTGTGATGTCACGCGTGCCGTCGGGGATAGGCACCGTCTGCCGACCGTCGGCGTAGCCGGTAAGGGTACCGAAGGGCGGCCTGGAGTCGCGCGAGTGTGCGTAATCGATCGCGACGGCCACGCCGGCGTGGAGAGCCGCGACGGCTTGCTGCCAGGCGGTGTCGCGGGACAGGCCGATCTCGGCACGGGTGGGGGGCAAGTTGCCGCCACCGCCACCGCCACCGCCACCGCCGCTGCCACCGTCCTCGGCTGACGGTTCGTCAGACC
>JBOHCW010000337.1:0-6718 GCA_050725375.1 Actinocrinis sp.
GACCCTATGTGACGGAAGGTCAGCCGCCAATCACCTCTTTCGGCCAAACGGGTGACGGATTCAGCTTTTCGATGGATTGGCCGACAGAGCGACCGAATCGGACGGCTCAGACTGTGCTCGTTCAGACTGTGCTCGTTCAGACTGTGCTCGTTCAGGCTCTGCCCGTTCAGGCTCTGCCCGTTCAGACGCTGTTCGCTCCGGCGCCGCACCGTCAACCGGCCGGCTCTTGTCGGCCCACAGAGCGGCGACGCTCACGCCCAACTCGCCGAGCATCCGGCGCAGCAGCGGCAACGACAGGCCGATCACGTTGGACGGGTCGCCGCCGATCGACTCGACGAACGAGCCGCCGATGCCGTCGAGCGTGAACGCTCCGGCCACGTGCAGCGGCTCGCCGGTCGCCACGTACGCCTCGATCTCGGCGTCCGTCATGTCCCCGAAGCGCACCAGCGTCGCGGCCGCCTGGGTGATCTCGCGCCACTGCGCGCCACCTGGTGTGCCGTCAGGCGTATCGCCGATGCCCCCAGCGCCGTCTGCGTCGGCGCCGTGCACGCGAGTGTCGATCAGGCAGTGACCGGTGACGAGGATGCCTTCACGGCCGCGCATCGCCTTCCAGCGGCTGATCGCGTCCTGCTCGTCCGACGGCTTGCCCAACGCCTCGCCGTCGAGATCGAGCACTGAATCGCAGCCGATCACAAGCGCGCCCGGCTCGATCCGTTGCGCCACCGTGCGTGCCTTCGCGCGCGCGAGGGTCAGCGCCAACTCCACCGGGCTGGCCGAGTTGAACGCGTCCTCGTCCACGCCGCTGACGACCGCCTCAGGCTCGAAGCCGGCGTTGCGCAGCAGGGTCAGTCGGGCTGGGGACTGCGAAGCCAGTACCAGTCTCAAGGTCACTACTGCCTTTCGGACATTGGTACGCGGTCTATACGGGCAGACGCTCACGCGTGGACGTGCGCGTTAAGGCACGCGTCCACGCTATGGCACGGCGTCAGTGCGGTAAGGCGGATGCGCGCCAGCCATTCGGCGACGGACGCAGCGGGGTGCGCACGTAACGCGCGCGATCCGTCCAGCCCGACGTCGTACGCGGCGCCGGCTCCTCGTCCTCAGCACCGCGGAGGCTCGCGATCACGGTGATGAGGGCGGCCAGTTCCTCATCGGTCGGCTCGCCGCGCACCACGCTGAACACGGGCGGCGCGCTCTCGGCGCTCACGCCGTCGACCGCTGCGGCCTCCTTCGCCACAGGTTCGGTCACCGCAGCCTCGTTCCGCACGGCGTCGCTCACAGCGGGATGTTCCCATGCTTCTTCGGCGGCAGCTGCTCGCGCTTCGTCCGCAGCGTGCGCAGCGCCCGCGTGATGAACGCGCGGGTCTGCGACGGCTCGATGACCGAGTCGACGTAACCGCGCTCGGCCGCGATGTACGGGTTAAGCAGGGTGTCCTCGTACGCGCTGATCAGCTCGGCGCGCTTGGCCGCCGGGTCCTCGGCCGCGGCGATGTCCCGCTTGTTCAGGATGTCCACCGCGCCCTGCGCACCCATGACCGCGATCTGCGCTGTAGGCCACGCGATGTTCACGTCCGCGCCGAGGTGCTTGGAGCCCATGACGTCATACGCGCCGCCGTACGCCTTACGCGTGATCACGGTGACCATAGGCACGGTCGCCTCCGCATATGCGTACAGCAGCTTCGCGCCGCGCCGGATGATGCCGTTCCACTCCTGGTCGGTGCCGGGCAGGAAGCCGGGCACGTCCACGAAGGTGATGATCGGAACGTTGAATGCGTCACAGGTGCGGATGAAGCGCGCCGCCTTCTCCGAGGCGTCGATATCCAGGCAGCCGGCGAACTGCATCGGCTGGTTGGCCACCACCCCGACCGAATGCCCCTCCACCCGGCCGAAGCCGACCACGACGTTCGGCGCGAACAGCGACTGCACCTCCAGGAAGTCGCCGCCGTCCAGGACGTGCTCGAGCACCCGGTGCATGTCGTAGGGCTGGTTCGCCGAGTCGGGGATCAGCGTGTCCAGTTCCAGATCCAGCTCGCTGGTGCCCAGGCTGTCGTCGGCCGCGAAGACCTGCGCGTCCTCCAGGTTGTTCTGCGGCAGGAACGACAGCAGGCTCTTGATGTACTCGACGGCGTCCTTCTCGTCGGCCGCCTGGTAGTGCGCGTTGCCGGACTTGGTGTTGTGCGTGTGCGCGCCGCCCAGCTCCTCGAAGCCCACGTCCTCGCCGGTGACGGTCTTGATCACGTCCGGGCCGGTGATGAACATGTGCGAGGTCTTGTCGACCATCACGATGAAGTCGGTCAGCGCCGGCGAATAGACCGCGCCGCCGGCCGCCGGGCCGACGATCAGCGAGATCTGCGGGATGACGCCCGAGGCGTGCACGTTGCGCCGGAATACCTCGCCGAACGCGCCGAGCGCGACCACGCCCTCCTGGATCCGGGCGCCGCCGCCGTCGTTGATGCCGATCAGCGGGCAGCCGATCTTCATCGCCAGGTCCATCACCTTGGTGATCTTCTCGCCGTTGACCTCGCCGAGCGAGCCGCCGTAGACCGTGAAGTCCTGTGAGTAAAGGCACACCGTGCGGCCGTCGACGGTGCCGTAACCGGTCACCACGCCGTCTGTGTACGGCCGGTTCGTCTCGATGCCGAAGTTCGTCGACCGGTGCCGGGCCAGCTCGTCGAGCTCCTGGAACGAGCCCTCGTCCAGCAACAGCTCGATCCGCTCGCGCGCGGTCAGCTTGCCCTTCGCGTGCTGCTTCTCCACAGCGCGGGCCGAGCCGGCGTGCACCGCCTCGTCGAGGTGAGCGCGCAGCAGTGCGAGCTTGCCCGCCGTGGTGTGGATGTCGATCTCTTCGGCCATCGTGGTCCGTGCGCTCCCTGGGAACGAGTCTCGGCCCTCCTGCCGGCGAGGCGCGCCGGTGGGGAGGCTGCGTTCGAATTCCGCAGCGTTCAATGTATACGGACGGCCGTAGGCTGCGGCCATGGCCTCCGTCTACAACGATCTCAACCGCCCGCCGTTGAACGAGCACAGCCTGCAACGCGCGCTCATGGTGCCGGGCGGCTTCGTCTCGGCGCTGCGCGTGCTCCCGGAAGTCGAGTCCACCAACACCGCGCTGCTCGCGGCGGCGGCGCAGGGCGCGCCGCACGGCTCGGTCGTCGTGGCCGAGATGCAGACGGCCGGCCGCGGACGGCTCGGCCGCTCCTGGGTCGCCGCGCCGCGCTCCGGGCTGTTCCTCTCGATCCTCGTGCGGCCACAGGTGCCTGTCGCGCGCCGCGGCTGGCTGCCGCTGCTGGCCGGAGTGGCCGCGCGCTCCGCGGTCGCACGCGTCGCCGACCTCGAAGTTTCCCTCAAGTGGCCGAACGACCTGATCATCAATCCGAATGATCATCAGAACGCAGACGCGCCCGATTCGTCTGATGATCCGTCAGGCGCAGGGCCGGTGGATGCAGAGCCCGTGTCCGGCTACGGCCTCGGCCGCAAGCTCGGCGGCATCCTGGCCGAGCAGGGCGGCAGCAACGGCGACACGTACATCGTCGTCGGCATCGGTATCAACGTCACGCTGTCCGAGGACGAACTGCCCGCGGCACACGCGACGTCGCTCGCCTTAGCCGGTGCGACCGTCACCGACCGCGACACCCTCCTACGTGTTCTGTTACGCACGTTCGGGTCCTGGTACGCGGACTGGACCGCCTCGGACGGCGACGCGGAACGCAGTGGCCTGGCGGCCGCGTACCGGGCCGCGTGTGCCACGCTGGACCGGCCGGTGCGGGCCGAACTGCCTGGTGGAGTCTCGGTTTCCGGCCACGCGACCGACCTCGACGCGGACGGCCGGCTACTGGTGCGCACGGCCGATGGCGGTGAGACGCCAATCGGCGCCGGAGATGTTGTGCATTTGCGATCAGCGCAGTAATAGCGCGCAGTCACCCGTACGTGCCAGGATTCGCCCATACAACGGAGTGGTCGGCTCAGCCACCGATCCGGTCACACACCAAGAGGGGAAGAGTACTGTCATGGGGTACCCCGAGCGGCTGCTCAGCGAGGGCGAACGGATCGACCTGCAGTTGCGTCCGCACTGGAAGGCCCTCGTCGCGCCGGTGATCACGCTGATCCTCACCGTCGGCATCGGCGGCTTCCTGGCCGCCATCGCGCCGTCGCACGGCGCCGGGGCCGAGGCCAGCTGGATCGCCATCGGCGTCGTGGCGCTCGCGCTCATCGTCTGGTTCGTGCTGCGCCCGTGGATCAGCTGGCTCAACACCAACTACGTCGTCACCAACCGCCGGCTGATCATCCGGCTCGGCTGGATCCACCGGGTCGGCCGGGACATCCCGCTGGAGAAGATCAACGACGTCTCGTTCCGGCACACCTCGCTGCTGGACCGGATGCTCGGCTGCGGCACGCTCGTGGTCGAGTCCGCCGGCGAGCACGGACAGGTCGAGCTGGACGACATCCCGCACGTCGAGGAGACCCAGCGCGAGGTCGCCAGCCTGATCTCCGGCGACCCGGCAACGCACGTGCACCAGGACTAGTCAACCCGCGCGCCGTGGCCTAAAGCTGCAAAGCGACCCGGGCCCGAACGGTCAGGATCGGGGACTAGACTGCGGGCCGCCCGGAATACCCACGTCCGGGCGGCGCGCCGCAGTTCCCTGACGCGGACGGGAACGCGGTGGCGCGGTATCGTTGCAGTCCGTACGCCTCCGGATGCGGCCGGTGGCCCGAATCGACGCCCACCGAGGCCGGTCGCATCATCCGACCGGCCACCCCGCCAGCACCCATCCCTCTGCGAGTAGGTGAGTCAGGTCACCGGAGCGCACGACGTCACACGGCCGCGGCCGGGCAGCGAAGCCCACGCCGCGGCGCGCCTGCGCGCCCTGACCGGTTTCGCCAAGTCCATGGCGGCGGCGCACTCGGTCGAGGACGTCATACGCATCGCCGCACGTGAGGCTCAGCGCGACCTGCGCGCCGCGGTCGCCTCGATCTCCATGTGGGAGCGGCAGACCGGCCGGCTGCGCGTGCTGGCCAACCACGGCAAGCTGGCCCCCGGCGAGGCGGCCTTCCCCAAGGACGAGTCCTACCCGGTCTCCGACTTCCCGGAGATCCTGCTGAGCGAGGACGACCTGGGGCCGTGGATCCAGGTCGCCGACGACGAGTACGGCGACCCGAAGCGTGTGTCCATGCTGCGTCGGCGTAATCGGCACAGCGCGCTGATCGCTCCGATCGTTTATAACGGCCGCGCCTGGGGCGAGCTGTTCGCCGCCCGCACCCAGGACCAGCCGGTCTACGACCGCGAGGACGTCGACTTCGCCGCCGCGCTGACCGCGCAGATCGCCGCCGGGCTCGCGAAGGCCGACCACGTGCGCCAGATAGAGCGCCTCGCTTACACCGACCAGCTCACCGGCCTGGCCAACCGCCGTTCGTTCGACGCGCGCCTCGACGCGGCGATCGACCGACACGCCAGCGACGGCACGGTGGTCTCGCTGATCGTGTGCGACGTCAACGGCCTCAAGCGGATGAACGACGGACACGGGCACGATCACGGCGACGCGCTGCTCGTGCAGCTCGCCGGCGTCATGTCCGCCGCTGCCGCACTGCTGCCCGGTTCGTTGGCCGCACGCCTCGGCGGCGACGAGTTCTGCGTCCTGATCGAGGGTTACGGCGCCGACGACGCGGTACGCGTCGCAGAGGAGCTGTGCACGCTCGCACTTACCGTGCGCGGCGGCGAGGGCGTGGCGTGCGGCGTCGCATCGACCGGTGACCGCCTCGGCGACGTCATCACGCGCGACCGGCTGTTCCGCCTTGCCGACGCCGCGCAGTACCGCGCCAAGCGCTCCCGCTCGCTGCACCCGGTCGTGGCCGGCCGAGGTCAGCCGCCGGACGCCGCGGTCTTCGCGCTGCCAGCCGCACGAACCGCGCCTCCGATGCCGGGACAGCCTGTACCGGATCGCCGTATTTACCGTGGCCGCACCGGTGTGGCGGTCGAGTCACTGCTTACCGAGGCCTTCGCTGCTTTAGACGCGGAGGCGGGCCGCACCACCTCGGCTGTACCGCTCGTCGACCGCGTCGAGGTGGTCGCGGACGTCGTCGCACGCGGCCTCGACGCAGCCTCCTGGTACATCTACAGCAAGCCGCAGGATGAGGAACTGTTCAGCGTCGCGCGCTACTCGGTCTACCGCACGCCCTCCGAGCCGGGCTCGATCGACGAGGGCCTGCTCCCGGCCGCCCAGCAGCCGGTCGGCCCCGAGCACTTCATCGGCGTCGAGGACGCGTTGTTCAGCGGCGGCGAGTTCCTGGAACTGACCGAGCCCGGCTATGACGGCAGCGGATACGTGCCCGACGACGTACCGTCGGGTGCAGCCAAGCTCGCGGCCGCCGGTTACACCGGAGCGCTGACCATAGGCGCGAACGCGCCGGACGGATCGCAATGGCTCGTCGCGGTGCTGCTGGACACGATCTCCAAGCAGCCGACCCCGGCCGTCCCGCTGCTGCGCGCACTGCTCGCCGCAGCACTCCTGCGCTAGCTAACCGCGCTGGCTAAAGTTGCTGGTAGAGCCGCTGGCTAACAGCGCTGGCTAAGAGCGCTGACTAAAGCCCCCCAGCGCCACGCCCTAGGCACTTCACGACACCGCCACCTGACATACCGCCGCCTGACAGTGATGATGTGTGTGAGTGTCTCCCGACGGGGTCTGACTCACCGCCTGACTGACCTCGGGTCCTCAACGGGATCTGT
>JBOHCW010000338.1:0-2607 GCA_050725375.1 Actinocrinis sp.
CCACGCACGCAGCCGATGTCGCATGTAACCAAGCGTAGCGATGGCGGCTGACGGCGCGTCAGTATTACCAGGCGAGCGAGGGCAGCGGCGAGACGGCGGCGAGGTGGAAGGGCTGGGCGCCGGCTGCTGCCGGAATGCGGTCGATATCGAGCTCTGAGATCCGACCGGACCGGGTCAGTCGTCGTCGCGATCCGGGCGGCCAGCGGTCACCACGCCGAACGTCGAGCCGCCGAGCGCCGGTCCCGGGGCTTCGGGCCAGAGTTCGAGCGCGCGTGAGGACGCCGCGAGGATGGCGTCGGCCTCGACATCGACCCGTGCCTCGGTGACGCCGAAGGCGGGCCACGTCGCGACGAAGGACAACCGTCCGGGCGAGGGCAGCGGATGGATCCAGTACCGCGAGGACCAGCTGCGGTCGCTACCGCCTCCCCCGCCGGGCATGACGACCACGGCGTTCGGATCGGATTCGGCAGAGTGCGGGTACCCGTGTTCGTCGAGTACGGCGCGGCGTCCGTCGGAGAATTCCAGGCCCAGCCGCAGGTCGTCCCCGGTATCGGTGCTCCCCGGTACGTAATGGTTGATCATGCCGAGACGGTGGCCCTGCGCGGCGTGCCGGGAACGCGAGTCGACGGTGAACTCGAACCCGGTGGCATATGCGCGCAGCAGCCCGATCGTCACGGCGACGTCCTCGGTACGCAGCAGCACCAAGTCGACGGGCACTGATGCGGGCACGACGAACTCCGGCCTCATCCACGGTCGGCGCGGCGGCTCCGGCCGAGGTTCCGGACGCGGCGGGCGCGGGAAGGACTCGAAGAAACCCATACCTAACACTGTTGCAGGAATCTGTCTGCTGTACGCCCGGCCCGGCGCCTTGGGTGGTCGGCACGACCGCGGTCACGCGACCGTGACGACGACGCTCTCCCAGCCGCTCGCACCGGACGGGTACGGATCGGCGCGCACGCCCGTCTGGTATTGGCCGGAATCGTCCGCCGCGCGCACGCGCAGGCTGTGCGTACCCGAAGCCGCGCGCCAGTCGTACGTCCATTGCCGCCACGTGTCCGGGCTGTCCTGCGTGGCGAGCCGGGCCGTCTGCCACGGACCCTGGTCGATGCTGACCTGCACGTCGGAGATCCCCCGGTCGGTCGCCCAGGCGATGCCGGCGATGGTGACCGGGCCGGCCGTCAAGCGCGCGAAGGACTTGGGCACGTCGATGCGCGACTGGGTTTTCATGGTGCCGATTCGCGCGTAGCCGCGCCGGACCCAGTAAGCAGCCTGCTGCGCGAAGGTCGTGACGTACAGATCGGTGACCCATTTGCACGCCGAGGCGTAGCCGTAGAAACCGGGCACGATCATCCGCGCCGGGAACCCGTGCGCGATCGGCAGCGCCTCGCCGTTCATCGCGACCGCGAGAAGAGCGGCGCGGCCGTCGAGTACCGAGGCGATCGGCGTTCCGATCGTCATACCGTCCGCTGACCGCGCCAGCAGTTGGTCGGCGCCGCGCTGCACGCCCGCGCTCTTGAGCAGTCGCGGCAGGTCGGCGCCGATCCAGCGGGCGTTGCCGACGTACGGTCCGCCGACCGGATCAGAGACGCAGGACACTGTCAGGTCGCGCTCGTGCAACTGGAGGCGCAGCAGGTCGGCGAAGCTGAGCTCGACCGGTTTATCGACCATGCCGTGAATGCGCAGCGTCCACGCATCGGGCCGTACCTGCGGCAGCACAAGGGCGGTGTCGACGCGGTAGAAGTCGCCGTTGGCGGTGAAGAAGGGGCTCAGTCCGGGCACGTTCGGATGCACGCCGGCGGGCACCGCGGGCGCGGGGAAGGCCGGACGCGGGATGCGGACGGCGGCACGCGCCGCGTCGACGCTGTAGCGGCGGGTCGTGATGAGGTTGCCGCCGAAGCCGGCGGCCACGGAGCCGACCGCGAGGCCGGAGGCGGCCAGGACGAAGCGGCGCCGGTCCGTGGCGCCGCGGACGGTGGACGCGGGAGCCTCGGTGGTGCGGTCGTCGGCGGCGAACTCGCCGAACGGCGCGGCGTCGGCTGCCGATTCGCCCTCCGGCACGGCGGCAACGGTCGCGGGATGCCGGTAAATCCGCACGAGCAGCCAGAGTGCCGCGATACCTGCGACGCCGCCGCACGCGCTCGGTGTGGCCCACGACGGTCCGCTGTCCGGCTGGCTCACCGCGGCCGCGATCCCGACCGCGCCGAACAGCGCGACCAGCAGCGCGCCGAGCACGAAGCGGCGTAGGGCGACGATGCCGGCCAGCAGCGCGATCGCGGTGAGCGCGGCCAGGATTCCGGTGATCAGCAACTGCTTGTCGTGTTCACCGAAGTGCGCGACCGCGTACTCCTTGACCGGCGCGGGCGTCAGGTTCACCGCCGCCGCGCCGACCGCGTACACCGGCGCGCTGGCCGGGCCGGTGAAGATCGCCGCCACCTCGCCGACGGCGAGCGCCACCCCGGCGGTGAGCGCGCCGAGCAGCGCGCCGACCGCGCCTTCGTGCAGCAGGGCTCGAAGAGGGCCGATCCTCTCGGCTTTCACGGACGCGGTCACCACGGGACCTCCTCGTGCGGGCGGCGGCGAGCCCGGCGCGCGGCCGGATGGCACGGC
>JBOHCW010000339.1:0-7100 GCA_050725375.1 Actinocrinis sp.
CGCGGACTTCTTGATCGGCGAGTAATACGCCAAGTAGTACCTGAAGTACCAGCAGTGAACGCAACACCTGAAGCACGTGGAAACACGCGCAATACCCGCACTACCTGCATTTCTTGCACTACCTGTATTACCTGTATTACCTGCATTACCTGCACTGTTTGCAACATGGCTTGACCGGCTACAGCGAAGTAGCCGCGCACGGCGTGTACGTGCCGGTCCGACCGGTATCGCACACGGCAGTCGAACAAAGCGTCCGGTTTCGTCGAACGAGCGGAGCCCCGCCCCCACGGGCCTCACCCCCACAGGTCCCGCGGGTCTCGGCAGCGAGGCGGAACCGGGCGCGTTTTCGAGCCCGGCGTGTCCCCCGCCGGGTCCGGCACATCCCGAACGGAGGATCGCCGTGGCCGAATCCGGCATCCCGGCGAACCGGATCGACACCAGCAAACCGCACCCCGCGCGCATGTACGACTACTGGCTCGGCGGTCGCGACAACTACGAAGTGGACCGGCTGGCCGCGGAGCACTTGCTCGTGGGCGCGCCGGTGATCAGGGCCTCGGTGCTGGCCAACCGCGCATTCATGCGCCGCGCCGTGCGCACGCTGACGGCCGACTTCGGCGTGCGGCAGTTCGTCGACATCGGCACCGGCATCCCGACCTCGCCCAACGCGCACGAGATCGCCCAGTCCATCGCCCCGCAGGCGCGGGTCGCGTACGTGGACAACGACCCGATCGTCGGCGTGCACGGCAACGCGCGGCTGCGCGGCACCGGCGCCACCGGCTTCGTACTGGGCGACCTGCGCGAGCCGCTGGAGCTGCTGGCGCACCCCGGCATCAGGACGCTGATCGACTTCGATCAGCCGGTCGCGCTGATGCTGGTCGCGGTGCTGCATTTCGTGACGGACGAGGAGGGCCCGGCCGCGATCGTCGCCGCGCTGCGCGACGCGCTCGCGCCCGGCAGCTTCCTGGTGCTCAGCCACGGCAGCGCGGACCAGGCCCAGGAGGACTACGAGGAGGCCGGCCGGACGTATCAGAGGTCGACCGCCTCGCTCAACCTCAGGCCGCGCGCCCGGATCGAGGCCATGTTCGACGGCTTCGACCTGGTGGAGCCCGGTCTGGTCAGCGTCGCGGACTGGCGTCCCGAGGAGCGCGACCCGGAGGCGTTCCGCCTCGGCGTGTTCGGCGGGGTCGGCCGCAAGCGGTGAGCTGATCGGCGCTGCGCACGGCAGGATCCGAAGGATCCCCACGGCAGGATCTGAAGGATCCTCATGCCTGGATCTGAAGGATCCTCATGTTTTATCCGAGTCTTGGCAGAACACTGACTGACGCTTGACCTTACCCGCCAGTAGGTTGACGCGACGCAAGGCACGCATCACTCAGTGTTCTCGCCAGGGAGCGTCAGCTGTGCGCCGATCCCGCCTTCGCGTTGCGCGAACCACCCACCTCCGCAAACTCACGCTGGGCGCCGCGGTCGCGGCGCTCCTGTTGTCCGCGGCCGCCGGCCAGGCCCGCGCGTCCGCGTCGCAGAACCGTGCGGCCGCCGCCGCGCCGAACGCGGCGACCGTCGACTACTGCGCCGGCCAGTGCTCCGACATCCTCCCGCCGGGGGAGAACGGGGCCGCGACGCTGGCCGACATCGTGCTGTTCAAGCTGTTCGGCATCCGCCCGTCGCACAACAACGACCAGCTCGCCCAGTACGACAACCTGGCCGTCTCCTACACCGGCCTGACCACCTCGCAGATCGACTCCTTCTACAACGACTCCTCGCTCGGCGTGCCCTCCGCGAACGTGGAGCGCACCGAGCGGCCCGAGACCGGCGTCGCCATCGTGCGCGACAAGGCCACCGGCGTGCCGCACATCACCGGCGCCACCCGGGCCGAGACCGAGTTCGGGGCCGGATACGCCGGCGCCGAGGACCGGCTGTGGGTCATGGACCTGCTGCGGCACATCGGCCGCGCCGAGCTGACCTCGTTCGCCGGGGGAGCGCCGGGCAACCGCACGCTGGAGCAGAACCTGTGGCGGTCCGCGCCGTACACCGAGGCTGATCTCCAGGCCCAGGTGAACTCGCTCGCCGCGCAGGGTACGCGCGGCGCGCAGCTCAAGGCGGACATCGACGACTACCTCGCCGGCGTCAACGACTACATATCGGCCGTGCGCGCCGGCAACGACTTCCCCGGCGAGTACGACCTGACCGGGACGTCGATGTCGAACTTCACCGAGACCGACATGATCGCCATCGCCGCGGTCATCGGCGGCCTGTTCGGCGGCGGAGGCGGCGAGGAGATGCAGTCCGCGCTGGTCAAGCAGGCCGCCGAGGCCGCCTACGGCGTGGCGAGGGGCGACGCGGTCTGGACCGCGCTGCGCGAGCAGAACGACCCGGAGACCACCCTGACCCTGCACGACGGCCAGAGCTTCCCCTACGGCGAGACCACCGGTCCGGTGACCGGCACCGCGCTGCCCGACGCCGGCAGCGTGTCAGCGGTCGACATCGTGCGGAACGCCACCGGCTCGGCGGCGAGTTCGGCAGTGAAATCGAACGCTGCGAAATCCAACGCTGCGACGGCCGCCTCGTTGAAGGCCGCCGACGCGAAGCTCGCCGCGAAGCTGCCTGCCGCGCTGCGCGGCAAGGTCGGCGCCCTCAACGGCATGTACGACCACGGCGCGATCCCCGGCCTGGACTTCCCGGCGCCGGGACAGCAGCATCCTGGCATGTCCAACGCGCTCGTGGTCTCGGCCGCGGACAGCGCCTCCGGCCACCCGATCGCCGTGTTCGGGCCGCAGACCGGCTACTTCGCGCCGCAGCTGCTGATGCTGGAGGAGATCGAGGGACCGGGCCTGAGCGCGCGCGGCGTCTCGTTCGCCGGCCTGAACTTCTACGTCGACATCGGACGCGGCCCGAGCTACTCGTGGAGCGCGACCTCCAGCGAGCAGGACACGTCCGACACCTACGCCGTGACCCTCTGCAACGCGGACGGCTCCGCGGCCACGACGAGCTCGACCTCGTACATGTTCCACGGCGTCTGCACGCCGATGGACAAGCTGGTGCAGCACGACGCGTGGAGCCCGACGATCGCGGACGGCACCGCGGCCGGTTCGTACGACCTGACGGTCTACCGGACCGACTACGGGCTCGTGCAGTACACGGCGAAGGTCGGCGGCGTGCCGGTCGCTTACACCGTGCTGCGCTCGACCTACATGCACGAGGCCGATTCGGCCATCGGCTTCCAGATGTTCAACGATCCGAGCGTGATGTCCACCGCCGCGGGCTTCGAGAGCGCGGCGGCGAACGTCGACTACGACTTCAACTGGTTCTACGTGAACTCGGCGCACACCGCCTACTTCAACTCGGGCCTGAACCCGGTGCGCGCCGCCGGGACTGATCCGAACCTGCCGATCTGGGGCACGGCGGCCGACGAGTGGCAGGGCTGGAACCCGGGCTCGAACACCGCGGCGTACACCCCGGCCTCGGCGCACCCGAACTCGACCGACCAGGACTACTACGTCAGCTGGAACAACAAGCAGGCCGAGGACTACAGCGCCGCCGACGGCAACTTCAGCTGGGGCGCGGTACAGCGGGCCGACCTGCTCGACCAGGGCGTGAAGGCGTATCTGGCCACCGGTCGGAAGTTCACCCGCGCCGCGCTGACGCAGGTGATGGAGAGGGCCGCGCTGACCGACCTGCGGGGCAAGGAGGTGTTGCCGCTGCTGCTCCAGGTGATCGACAGTCAGCCGGTGACCGACGCGAACCAGAAGGCGCTCGTCAATGAGCTGACAACCTGGCTCAACGCCGGCGCGACGCTCACCCAGACGGCCAAGGGCGCGACCGGCTTCCAGAACTCGGCGGCGATCCAGGTGTTCGACGCCTGGTGGCCGCTGCTGGTCCGATCCCAGTTCCAGGGCGGCATGGGTTCGAACCTGTTCGGCGCGCTGGTCAACGCCATGCAGGTCAACGAGTCACCGTCCGGCGGGCAGCAGCTGTCGGCCTCAGGCGGCGCGCTCACGTCCAACGAGGCGCAGCCGCATAAGGGCTCCTCGTTCCAGTACGGCTGGTGGGGCTACGTCAGCAAGGACCTGCGCTCCGTCCTCGGCCAGAGCGTTGCCGACCCGATCCCGGTGCAGTACTGCGGCGGCGGCGGACTGTCCGCGTGCCGCGGCGCGTTGCTCAGCTCCCTGACTCAGGCCGCCGCCGAGCCGGCCGCGACGGTTTACCCGGCTGACGCGTCCTGTTCGGCCGGCGACCAGTGGTGCGCGGACAGCATCGTCCAGGACGCGGTCGGCGGTATCACCGACAGTCCGGACACCTGGCAGGACCGGCCCACCTTCCAACAGGTGGTGGAGTACCCGTCCGGCCCGTGACGGGCTGACCCGCACGACCGCTCGACCCGTACGACCCGCGCCCCCGCGCGGCGACCGCCAGGCATATCGGCGCTCGCCGCGCGGGGGCGTCCGCGTGTCCCGGCGTACCTCGACCACCGACAATATTTCTTTTCTTGACAAGATAAGTCGTCGGTGGAACAGTGGGGCCATGTTCGAGGTGACGGTGATCGAGGATCCGGCGGCGGCCGAGGCCAGCCTGGATCCGATGCGCGCGCGGCTGCTGGCCGAGCTGGCCGAGCCCGGCTCGGCGACCTCGCTGGCCGCCCGGGTCGGGCTGCCGCGGCAGAAGGTCAACTACCACCTGCGCGCGCTGGAACGGCACGGACTGATCGAGCTGGTCGAGGAACGGCGCAAGGGCAACGTCACCGAGCGGGTACTGCGCGCCACCGCCGCGTCCTACGTGATCTCACCGGTCGCGCTGGCCGCTGTGCAGCCCGACCCGGAGCGCGCGCCCGACCGGCTCTCCGCGCACTGGCTGCTCGCGCTGGCCGCCGCGCTGGTGCGGGACGTCGGCACGCTGCTGGTCGGCTCTGCGCGCGAGCGCAAGCGGGTGGCGACGTACGCGATCGAGGGCGAGGTCCGGTTCGCGTCCGCGGCCGACCGCGCCGCGTTCGCCGAGGAGCTGGCCGGCGCGGTGACCGCGCTGATCGGCAAGTACCACGACGAGGCCGCCCCCGGCGGCCGCCGGCACCGGCTGGTCGTCGCGGTGCACCCGGCCATCACGAGGCCGCCCGGAGCGGCGGCCGCCGTCCTGCAGGGCGGGCCGCAATCGTCCGATACCGATGAAGACGAAGACTGACGATCAAGACCAAGAACGGAAATCAAAACCAAGATCGGCAACACTCTCCCGGCACGTACTACACGGAGGAACCGACATGACACACGAATTCGAGGTCCGCGACCAGATCGAGGTCGAAGCCACTCCCGAGCAGGTCTGGGAGGCCATCTCCACCGGCCCCGGCATCGACTCCTGGCTGATGGGCCGCAACCAGATGGACCAGCACGAGGGCGGCCGCGGCCGGATGGACATGGGCGGCTTCGTGATCGAGTCCACCGTCACCACCTGGCAGCCGCCCAACCACCTCGTGTACCAGGGCGACCCGGCGCCCGACGGCAGCTTCCACGCGTTCGAGTACTTGGTCGAGGGCCGCGCGGGCGGCAGCACGGTCGTCCGCTTCGTGCACAGCGGCTTCCTCGGAGACGACTGGGAGGCGGAGTACGACGGCCTGCGCAAGGGCGACCCGATGTACCTGCGCAAGCTCGGCGAGTACCTGAAGTACTTCTTCCGCCGCCCGTCCACGCCGGTCGCCGCGTTCGCCGGCGAGACCCCCGGCCGCGAGGCGTCCTGGGAGAAGGTGCACGCAGCGCTCGGCCTGACCGCGCCGGTCGCGCTCGACCAGCGGGTGCACCTGACTCCGGCCGGCCTGCCCGCGATGGACGGCGTCGTGGACTACGTCAGCGAGGACTTCCTCGGCGTGCGCACCGCGGACGGCCTCTACCGGTTCATCTACGGCTACAACGGCGCGTTCGTCCTCGGCCACCACCTGTTCGCCGAGCCAGGCGGGCAGCCGATCGACGAGAAGGACGCCAACCAGGCCTGGCAGGCCTGGTTGGGGACCGTCTTCGCCTAAGACTCCGCCTGAGGCTCTCGCCTGGGACGTTCGCCAGGGCCGTCACCTAAGAAGCAACGCAGTCACCTAAGAAGAATGAAGCGGCGCGTAAGCGCGGCGGGGAAGCATTACTTCGGGAGTCACGCCGGTCATGGCGTGGCTCCCGAACGTATGGCCGAGTCGGGACGAGACTGAGATTCTGGCAATAAGTGCGGAAAAGCTCAGGCCAATCGGGCTACGTCGGCCGTGACCCGTTGTTAACCTGACTTCCGTGCCCAAGCTGTATGCCCCGAACGGACGCGTAATCATGCCACGCTCAGGCATCGGCGACGAGGTGACCGCCATAGAGCCGCACAACCCGGTGCCGCCGGGTCCGATCGAGAAGGGCCCGCTGAAGCAGCCGGGTCCGGTCGAACCTGGGCACCCGGACCCGCGAAAGCGCGGTCCGATGCACAAGGGCGTGCCGCAGCCGGACGACGCGTTCGGCTGGGACGTGGTCCGTAGCCGCGATCCGCGGCCGTCGCCGAGCGGTTCCGAGAGCCGCCCGAATCAGGGCACGGACGACGTTCCGGGCGACGTTCCGGGCGACGTTCCGGGCGACGTGGCGGAGCCGGACGAGGCGGTCATCGCACTGCCCTCGACCACACCCGCCCGCAGGCGCAACGGCTTGGCCGCTTTCGGCGTCATGGGTGGCATGATCGTCCAGACCTACCGGCGCGGCGTCGAGATCGAGCTGATGCACCGCGCGTTCGGCTTCGCCGCCCTGGGATTCGTGACCCTGGTACCCCTGCTGATCGTCGTCGCCGCGGCCGCGCCGCTCAACGGGCGCACCTTCCCGGAGTGGGCGGTGGCCGGGCTCGGGCTGTCCGGGAAGGCGGCCAAGGCCGTCAACACCCTGTTCGGCCCGACCGCCCGGGTGCTGTCGACCACCACCGCGCTCAGCCTCGCGGTGCTGGCCGTCTTCGGGCTCTCCTTCGTCTCGGTGGTGCAGACCGCGATGGCCCGGGTCTGGGAGCTGCCGGTGGCCAAGCTGCTGTCGGTGTGGCGGCAGGCGGTCTGGCTGGCCGTACTGGTCGGCATGCTGCTGGTCGGTGCCGACCTGCTCACGCTGCTGCAT
>JBOHCW010000340.1:0-7506 GCA_050725375.1 Actinocrinis sp.
GCCGCGAAGAAGATGACCAGCCCGATGCCGAAGAAGGCGGCCAGGGCCTCCAGCGTCTGGCCCGCCTTGGACAGCGCGTCGCCGACCGTGGAGGAGTCGGCCAGGACCAGCTGTGCGGTTGCGGAGATCATCCGGCCTCCGCAGCTTCGCGGAGGCCGGATGAAGGTTGCTGCGTCACTGGCTCGGCCAGGCGTTGTCGATGTCCGAGCCCACCTGCTTGACGGTCCAGCCCTGGCTGAACCAGGCCGTCATGGCCTTCCACTCCTCGCCCGAGCCGATCGCGGCCGGCATCAGGTCCGAGGCGTCGAACCGGAAGGTGGAGTTCTTGTCGGTCAGGTACTTGGCCGAGAGCTGGTCGATCGGGTCGGTGTACAGCGTCTGGTCCACTCCGGTGTTCGCGGACACCCAGCCGCGCGCCACCTTGATCCGGGACTCGGCCCAGGCGGAGGTGGACAGGTAGTTCTGCACCGCCTGCACCTCGGGGCGCGAGGAGAAGGCGGTCACGAACTCGCCGCCGCCCTCGACCGGGGTCTGGGTCGAGCCGGCCGACGGCAGGTAGAAGGCGGACACGTCGCCGTCCGGGCCGATCTTGGTGCCGGTCGGCCACTGCGCCTCATAGAACGAGGCCTGCTGCAGCATGTAGCAGTTGCCCTTCAGGATCGGCTTGCCCGCGTCCTGGAAGGTGGTGCTGGCGATGGTCTTGACCGCGCCGAAGCCGGCGTTGACCCAGGCCGGGTTGAGCATCCAGTTCTGCACGGTGGTCAGCGCGTCCTGGATCTGCGGGTCGGAGAACTTGATCTCGTGGCTGACCCACTTGTCGTAGACGTCGCCGCCGTACTTGCCGAGCACGACCTCTTCGAGCCAGTCGGTGGCCGGCCAGCCGGTCGCGGTGCCGGAGCCGATGCCGCCGCACCACGGCTTGGCCTTGCCCGCCGAGGCCATCTTCGCCGACAGGGACATCAGGTCGGCCCAGGTGGTCGGCGCCTGGTAGCCGGCGTCCTTGAACATCTTCGGCGAGTACCAGACCAGCGACTTCATGTTCGCGCTCATCGGCGCGGCGTAGAAGGTGCCGTTGACCGTGGCGTACTTCTTCCAGATCGGCGCCCACTTGTCCTCGTTGGTCACCGTCTGGGCCGGCGGCTTGGCCACCTTGTGCGTCTTGACCATCTGCGCCAGCAGGCCGGGCTGCGGGATGACCGCCAGGTCCGGGGCGTTGCCGCCGGACACCCGCACGCCCAGCTGCGACTCGAAGTCGTTGGAGCCCTCGTAGGAGATCTTGATCCCGGTGCACTGGGAGAACTTCGCCCAGGACTTCTGCAGCGAGTCCGACTCGGGACTGATGATCGAGGCGAACATCGTCACCGTGGTGCCCGAGTGCCCCGCATACGCCTGGTACTGCGCGCAGTCGCCCGTCAGTGTCGGAGTCGCGCTCGCGCCCTTACTCGAACTGCTGCACGCCGCGGCGAGCAGTGAAGCGGACGCGCCGACGGCCAGGAGCGCTCGGCCCCGCGTCCGTGAGCGCTTGGAGGTTTGGTGGCGCCGGGTCGTGTGCCCCCGTGTGCCAGAAATGGTGAACATCATCGTCCTCGATCCCTGACTCGCTGGTAACTGGTGCGCTCCCAGGAAAGTCGTTGACTCAACCCGAGAAACGACACCTGAGATGCAACCTTGCTTTCGGTGCCGCGTCCAGCGCCATCCGCGGATCAACCCGGTAACGATTCGGCCAAAGCCGTCCGCCGCTCGGGGCGCGCCGGTGCGTGAAGGCGCTGAGCACGGCGTCGAGCAGCGGAAAGGGGACGGTATCACCTGTGTGACGGCGCGGTGCTAAAGCGATTCAGGTCGACGGGCGTGTCCTCGGCCGTTGCGTGTAACTTTCATTCACGGACAGATTTGTAAGGCAACCAAAACAATGACTGGGCGTGGTCACCGCAGGTGGGACCGGATGTCCGCTCGCGCAACCGTTAACCTACTTAGGCCGAACAGGTGTAAGAAGGGTTGACGGTGTGTCGATTCACGAGTAAGTACCCCGAATTACCCCGGTCGGAGTAGTGACGGACGGTTCGTTGGGCCAACCGGACCATCGCGCGCCGGTCGCGCGACCTGCCGACCTGTCATACCCGCCCGGTAGGCTCCCGTCATGCAAGCGCAGGAGGCCGGTCCGGACATTCACCTGGCGGTGCTTGAGGGCGTCCTCGAACGCATCACGTACGCCAACGAGGAGACCGGCTACACGGTCGCGCGCATTGACCCCGGACGCGGTTCCGCCGACCTGCTCACGGTCGTCGGCGCGCTGCTCGGCGCGCAGCCCGGCGAGTCGCTGCGCATGCGCGGGCGCTGGGGCTCGCACGCGCAGTACGGCCGGCAGTTCCACGTCGAGAACTACACCACCGTGCTGCCCGCCACGATCCAGGGCATCCGGCGCTACCTCGGCTCCGGCCTGGTCAAGGGGATCGGCCCCAAGCTCGCCGAGCGCATCGTCGAGCACTTCGGCACCGAGACCCTCGCCGTGATCGAGACCGAACCCGGCCGGCTGGTCGAGGTGCCCACCCTCGGCCCCAAGCGCACCAGGCTGATCGCCGACGCCTGGGTCGAGCAGAAGGCCATCAAGGAGGTGATGCTCTTCCTGCAGTCGGTCGGCGTCACCACCTCGATCGCGGTGCGCATCTACAAGGAGTACGGCGACGCGTCGATCGACGTGGTCAAGGCCGAGCCCTACAAGCTCGCCTCCGAGGTCTGGGGGATCGGCTTCAAGACCGCCGACGCCATCGCGACCGCGGTCGGCATCCCGCACGACTCGCCCGAACGGGTCAAGGCGGGCCTGCAGTACACGCTGTCCCAGGGCTCTGACGCCGGCAACTGCTACCTGCCGCGCGAGAAACTGCTCGAAGCCGCCGCGAAGGTCCTCACCGTCGACACCTCGCTGTGCGCCGCCTGCCTCGACCAGCTGATCGCCGCCGAGGGCGCCGTGCGCGAGACGCTGCCCGGCGAGTGGTCCGACACCGAGGCGGTCTACCTCGTCCCCTTCCACCGCGCCGAATCCGCCCTCGCCAGGCAGCTGCTCGGGCTCAAGGACGCGCGCGAGGACCGGCTGTCCGCGTTCCAGGACGTCGACTGGGCCAAAGCCCTGATCTGGCTGCGCGGCCGCACCGGCAACGAGCTGGCCCCCGAGCAGGAGCAGGCCGTCAGGCTCGCGCTGACCCGCAAGGTCGCGGTGCTCACCGGCGGACCCGGCTGCGGCAAGTCGTTCACCGTCAGATCGATCGTCGAACTGGCCAAGGCCAAGCGCGCCAAGGTCGTGCTCGCCGCGCCGACCGGCCGCGCCGCCAAGCGCCTGTCCGAGCTGACCGGCGCCGAGGCCGCGACCGTGCACCGGCTGCTCGAACTCAAGCCGGGCGGCGACGCCGCCTACGACAAGGACCGCCCCCTGGACGCCGATCTGGTCGTGGTCGACGAGGCGTCCATGCTCGACGTGCTGCTGGCCAACAAGCTGGCCAAGGCCGTGGCCCCCGGAGCACACCTGCTGCTGGTCGGCGACGTGGACCAGCTGCCGAGCGTCGGCGCCGGCGAGGTCCTGCGCGACCTGCTCGACGCCGAGCCGATCCCGCGCGTGCGCCTGACCCAGGTCTTCCGCCAGGCCCAGAAGTCCGGCGTCGTCGTCAACGCGCACCGGATCAACCAGGGCAGACCCCTGCAGCTGACGTTCCCGGACTTCCACCTGTTCCCGCAGGACGACAGCGAGAAGGCCGCGGACCTCGTCGTGGACCTGGCCGTCCACCGCGTCCCCGACCGCTTCGGCCTGGACCCGCGCAAGGACATCCAGGTCCTGACCCCCATGCACCGCGGCCCCGCCGGCGCCGGCAATCTCAACGTCCTGCTCCAACAGGCCCTCACCCCGCACCGCGACGGCACCCCCGAGCGCCGCTTCGGCGGCCGCGTCTACCGCGTCGGCGACAAGGTCACCCAGATCCGTAACAACTACGACAAGGGCGCCAACGGTGTCTTCAACGGCACCGGCGCGGTCATCACCGCCATCGACAACGAGGCCCAGCGCCTCACCGTGCGCACCGACGAGGACGAGCAGATCCCCTACGACTTCGCAGAGCTCGACGAACTCCAGCACGCCTACGCCGTCACCGTCCACCGCTCCCAGGGCTCCGAGTACCCCGCCGTGGTCATCCCCGTCACCACCAGCGCCTGGACCATGCTGCAGCGCAACCTGCTCTACACCGGCGTCACCCGGGCCAAGAAGCTCGTCGTCCTGGTCGGCTCCGAGCGCGCCCTGGCCCAGGCCCTGCGCACCTCCGGCGCCGGCCGCCGCCACACCGCCCTGGACCTGCGCCTGTCCGGCGCGCTGCGCCCGGCTGCCGTAGCGGGCGAGTTCGGGTGAGGACCAGCGCAGCTGGGAATACTCGCATATGTCAACCGGCACAGAACCACGGGCGCTGCGTGCGTTCGGCGCGGCGATTCCCTGCCGGGACAGAGCGGACTGGGGCGGGATGTCGCACACCACGATCGTCACGACGGGGGACCGCCGGATCACCGTCGAGGAATGGGGAGCACCGGACGGAATTCCGGTCCTGCTGATGCACGGCACTCCGGGCAGCAGGCTCGGGCCGCGGCCGCGTGCCTCGGTGCTCTACCGGCTCGGGATCAGACTTGTGGTCTACGACCGGCCGGGCTACGGCGGATCGGATCGCAAGCCGGGACGGCGCGTCGCGGACGGCGCGACCGACGCCGCCGTGGTTGCCGACCGCCTGGGCATCGGCCGGTTCGCGGTCGTCGGCCGCTCCGGCGGAGGTCCGCACGCCCTGGCGTGCGCCGCGCTGCTGCCCGACCGAGTGACGTGCGCGGCAGTGCTCGTCAGCATCGCGCCGCGAGACGCGCCGGGGCTCGAATGGCTGTCCGGGATGAACGCGGCGAATCGTCAGGCCTATGCGATAGCCGAGGCCGGCATGGAGCGGCTGACCGTCTGGTACGAGTCGCAGGCGGCCGCCACGCGCGCCGATCCGCGCACGATGCTCGCGTTCCTCAATCCGCACCTGTCCGAACCGGACCGGCGCGTCGTAGCCGACTACGGCATCCGGCAGATGCTGGAGTCGAACTTCAGCGAGGCGTTCCGCGACTCCGCCGCGGGCTGGATCGACGACACCCTGGCGTTCACCACGCCCTGGGGCTTCGACCCGGCGGCGATCGACATGCCGGTCCTGCTCTGGCACGGAGCCGAGGACGAGTTCGCGCCGATAGGTCACACTCGCTGGCTCGCCACGCAAATGCGGCACGCGGCCCTCGTGGTGGCGTTCGGTGCCGCGCACTTCGGCGCCCTCGCGGTCCTGCCGCAAGTGCTCGGCTGGGCTGTGCGCGGCGACCTCGGGCCCGGCGCGCTGGCCGGCCTCGGTCAGATCGGCTGAGGCTCCAGGTCCCGATTGACTCTGAGGCCCCCGCGCACCGCGACCGAGTTCGGGTGCTCCGCGCCGAGTCTCTCGCGGATCGCCGTGACGGCCTGTTCGCGCTCCAGCCGCGCCTCCTCCTCCCGACCGGCGGCCGCCAGCGTGATCGACAGGTTGGACCGGGCGATCACCCCGTCGGGGTGCATCGGGCCGAACCGTTGGATCAGGCCGGCCAGCGCGAAGCGTTCGAGGCGTTCGGCCTCGTCCAGCTCGCCCCGCGCGGCCAGGACGTTCGCGAGATTCAGCGCCGCGCACAGCGAATATGGGTGATTCTCGCCGACCGAGTCGACGAAACCGTCGTGGGCGCGCCGGGCCAGCCGAGCCGAATCGTTCAGGCCCTCGTCGAGGTCCCGCTGGTACATGGACAGGTTCGTCAGGCACATCAGCGTGTACGGGTGGTTCGGTTCGAGTCGGCGCTCATATGCGGCGAGCACCTCGCGCGTCATGTCCGCAGCCCGCCTCTTCTCGTTCTGTACCGACAGGTCCGCGGCGTAGTTCAGCTGGCACGCGAGCGCATCCGGCGTGCCAGCCTGGAACGCGTTCTCATAACGCTTCAGCGTGTCCTCGGTCAGCAGTCGCGCCGCGGCCAGTTCCCCTGCCCTGCGCAGTGAGACCGCGAGCGATTTGGCAGTGCGCAGCGTCTCGGTGAAGTCCGCGCCCAGGACCTCCTGGAACGTCTCGTAGGTGGCGCGCAGCAGGGTCACCGACTGCTGGTATTCGCCGATCTCGCGCAGATCGCGGGCCAGGTGTTCAGCGGAGGTCAGCGTGTAGGGGTGTTTCGGCCCGATGACGGCGCGACGCTTCTCGAGGGTGTCCTGGTCGATCTCGCGCGCCGTGTAGCAGTCGCCGACGAGCCGGTAGGAGATCGCCAGGTTGTTGGCGGACACCAGAGTGCGGGGGTGCTCCTCGCCGAACACGTCCTTGAGGCTGGCGAAGGTCGTGCGGTCCAGGTCCAGTGCGGACTGGAACTGGCTCAGCCCTCGAAGGTCCGCGGCCAGGCCGCCCGCCGTCATCAGGGTGTGCGGATGCTCCGCCGGCAGCAGCTCGCGCTGGTCGGCCAGGACCGCCTCGTCGAGCGACCGGGCTTCGGCGTAGTTGCCCTGGGAGCGCAGCACGTTACCGATTTGGAACCGCAGGTTCAACAGCTGGCGGGTGAGCGTGTTGCGCCGGGGCGCGTCGCTGGCCGGCTCCCCGCCGGTGTCGAGTGCATACTGCCACGCTACTTCCAGCTGCCGCGCGGTGGCGAGCGCGGCGTCGAGGTTGCCGCTCTTCCACAGGTAGCGCACCCGGTCGATCAGCAGCTGGCGCACCGGTTCTTCAACGCACTGAATCGCGTCCGACGGCTCGAGGTGGGGCCAGATGATGTCGTAGCGCGGCCAGTTCGCGGGATCGTCGGTGTCCCCCTGCCGCGGCCGGGCGGCGGCGAGTATGCGGTGTACGCGATGGTAAGTGTCCTCGCGCTGCTCGTCGTCGGGGATCTGATTGCGGATCACCGCCTGCACGAGCCGGTGGATCTGGATCGAGTTGCCGGGCAGGTCTACCCTGGCCAGCGCGAGCCGGCCGATCTCCTGGATGACCCGGCCCAGCACGAGCTTCTCCCGCAGCGAGTCGTCGATGCCCACCAGGGCCTCGACCATCTCGTCGCTGTAGATCAGGTTCAGCGAGATCTCGGGCGCGAAGAACGCGCACAGCTGGAGCATCCGCACCGCCGCGGGCGAGCGCTCGCTCAACCGCTGCAGCGACACGTTCCAGGTCGCCTCGACTGTGTGGGGGTACCCGGTGGGCTTGTTCAGCGACAGGATCCGCGAACTCTCGTCGCGCAGCCGACCGAGGTACTCGGCCACCGGCACCCCGGTCTGGGCCAGCCACGCCGCGGCCACCTCGACCGCCAGTGGCAGGTCGCCGAGCTCGTCGGCGACCAGGTCGGCGTCCTCGCGCCCAAGGCCAGGCACCCTGCGGGTCAGCAACTCCATGCTCTCGCCGCGGGCGAACACGTCGATCTCCAGCGGGGCCGCACTGGTCGTCCACGCCGTGTTGCGCGAGGTGATCAACGTATGGC